>JADFQH010000320.1 GCA_022561895.1 Methanobacteriota archaeon
CCCCCGCGAGAATCGCAAGCCCGAGGACGCGCGCGGCGAGCGCGATCGCCGCCACGATCAGCGCGCTCACAGTACCGCCTCCCGGAGCTCCCGGAGCGCCTCGGGTGTCCCGACCGCGAGCAGATCTTCGCGGTTCACGGGATGGCGCTCGTCGGGCATCCGCATCCCGTCCGTCCCGCGAACCGCGAGGATCTGCGCACCCGTTGCCTCGCGTAGGGCCGCCGGATCCAGCGTCCGCGCGCGTCCGAGATCGATCGACCGGAACCGCAGGCCGGCCCGTTTCAGTCGGGTAACGGCGTCGTCACTCCCCTCCGTCGCCGCGAGGACCGCCACCGCCACCTCTTCGGCGACGAGCACTGACTCGACATCCTCCGGCGAAACGGCGACGGTCAGCCGGGCTGTCGCCGTCTCCTCGTCCGGCTCCCCGACACCGAGGACAGTTCCTTCGACGATCCGATGTGCGAGCGCGAGCCTGACACGGTCGCCGTGGTCGATTCCCGAGGGTACGAGCGCGTCGACGGAGACGGCGCGCCTGTCGGGCGGAACCCGACGGGAGAACCGTCCCAAGGTCGGCGCTGCTGTGACCGTGGCGTTTGCTCGCCGGTCGATCGAGACGGTGACCGTTTCGAGGTCGTACGAGGATCGAAGCCGGTCACGAACCCGCCTTTCGAGCTCCGAAAGCGGCAGATCAGCGGGAAGCGAAAGTCGTTCGCCTTCGAGCTTCTCGCGCAGCCCTGCTGGAAGGGGCGGGTAGCCCTCGACGTTCTCGACGGTTTTTACCCGTACATGGACCTGTCCGAACCGGCCGACCCGCTCGACCACGTCGCCCGAAAGCGTGCGCCTTCGAATCGATTCGAGGCTGATCCGCCGCGGGAACGATTCGCCCATCTTGTCGCCCTGATTGTGCGCCCAAAAGGAGGCCATCAGGACGACCAGCGCGGCGACGATTCCCACCCACGTCTCGGAGATCGCGGGATCGAGCAGGCCGAGCAGCCCGCCGGAAACTCCGGCGATCGCCGCCGCGACGACGACCACCGCGACACCGGGGACGGTGACGCCGGTCACGTAGCGAAACGAGAAGCCAAGCGCCCACGAGACGAGCGCGGGCACGACGCCCGTAAGCGCGCCGAGATAGAGTCCAACGAGGAGCTGGGTGAGAACGGATTCGGGCATGGGAGTCGATTTCGGCGATTCGATATAGGCCTGTCGTCTACCCGATGAGTGCTTCGAGTTCGGGCTGATTCTCGTGGGTGCCGACCGCGATGATGTCGCCCCTTTGAGACCGATCTATCGTGTTGTTTTTCGATTATCCGGTGAACTAGTACGAATATGAAACGAAACCTCTAACAGCGCCACGCTCGGAGGGTGATCCACTACTGAATCGGACCACAAGGGCTGTCGAAACGAGGGCCGAATTCAATGTCATACGCGTCTGCGATCTCATGAGCGGCACATCCTATCGATTCGGTATTTGGCGAACCTACTGGAGTTCCGATGTGTATTCCAGCAATTGCTGCCCATTCACACCCCTCTGAGTCTTCCTAAATCTCATAATATGGTGCTCCTGAATTACGGAACCTTCTCTTTCTTAACAGGTGTGTCACCCTTCTTGACTGCTACGATTGTTCGTGTCCGGTCGCTGTTGGCATCTACTACACCTGTTAATCCAGCTACAGTAAATTCACTACCAAGGGTCTGCAGCATCCTACGACGGCTACTGTTATTTTTCTTTTTTACTCTGTAGTTTACCGTACTATAGATAATATAATAAATATTCTAATAGAATAATAATCAGTATACAAATATTACTGTATAATTTGACCAGATATTATTATTTTATAATTATACTAGTTGTTATATTTTTAGAAAGATATTTCTTATACCATATCAGTGTGTTTTTATGAGACGACGGACGATCCTCCTTGCCATTGGGACGGTCATCTCGACATCCCTTGCTGGTTGCATCCAGAACAACGGTGATACCGGGATTGAGGATGAACCAAATCAGTCATCCGACGAGACCCCGGACGACAGCACGGAACCCAACGGTGCGAGTCAGAACTTCCCGTCGATCACTGTCGAAGCGGACGAGTCAAATGTAGAGTATATTCGCGGTTCCATCGAGATTATTCGACAGTTCAGCGCGGAAGCACCTGCAAGGCTTCGAGTCAGCCTAGAAAACGATGGCGATGAATCGAGGGAGTTCGCATTCGGATCAATTCAACCGTTCGGTGGATTGAGTGGGACGCACGTAGACCGTGACGAAGGGTTGATTCTCTATCCCGAAGACGACTCGGGATTCTCGTACAATGGAGAGGTACCGGAGGAATCCACGGACGGCTGCTGGGGATTTCCGGACGGCGAACTGCTGGTCGATGATCTCGCCACGACTGCGGAACTCCAACCGACCGAGACGGTTTCGATGGAGTACGACCTCTTTGACGATCCCGACGGGGAGGAGTGTCTTTCCGAAGGAGAGTACCGATTCGATGAGTCCGATTTCGGCGAACAGGGCCACGATTGGGGTTTTTCAGCTATTCTGGAGGACGAATAAATCCGATTTGTACCATGCTACTCGCCTCGTTGAGAGACTGTTGTCGTCGGCATTCGAAAGCGTATAATCGTCAGATTATCGATCGAACCAACGACGGCGTGAAGCGAAACCCCTAACGGCACCGCCGTCGGAGATAGCTCCACTACCGGATGGTCGAACAGATCGCACTCGCTACGGATTTCGCTATCATCATCGTCGCCGCAACGGCTATCGGTTTTCTGGCGAAACGAACCGGCCAGCCGACCATCATCGCCTACATTCTTACAGGTCTTCTTCTCGGACCCGTCTTCCTCGATATCGTCACCGAGGAGGGCCTGGTCGAACTCATGGCCGAACTCGGGCTCGGCTTCCTCCTTTTCTTGCTGGGGATCAAGATGCGCTTTGACGATATCCGCAATATTCTGCGCCCGATCGTCAACATCGCGGTCTGGCAGACAGTTCTCCAGACCGCACTCGCCTTCGCCGTTGCCTACGTTCTCGGCTTCTCGCTCATCGAGACGATCATCATCGCCTTAGCAACCGTCTTCGGCGCGACGCCGATCATCGTCAAGATCCTCACCGACAAGGACGAGATCACCGCGCTCCCAGGCAAGATCGACGTCGGCGTGCTCATCGTCCAGGACATTTATTTGGTGTTTATCCTCGCGATGCTTTCTGCGGGCGGTCTCACGAGCGTTACCGACATCGGTCTCACCCTCGCGACGATCACCGTCATGATGTCGTT
>JADFQH010000321.1 GCA_022561895.1 Methanobacteriota archaeon
GTCCTCAGCGTTGCGATCTTCGCGTGGGTAATCCACACGACCGACGTGGGCGAACTCGGGACGACGATGGGCGGTGCCGACCTGCGCTATCTCCTCCTCGGGGTGGGGCTGTATCTGGCCGGCGACGCGATCAGCGCGAAGAAGCTACAGGTGTTGTTGCGGATCCGGAAAGCGCCATTTCGGACGATCTGGGGGTACTACTACATCGGCAAGCTCTTTAACTCGTTTCTCCCGACGACGATCGGCGGCGACGCGGTGAAAGCGCGACTGCTCCGGGTTCACTTCGACGAGTTCGACGCTTATTCGGGAGTGTTCATGGAGCGCTTTACCGGTCTCGTCTCCCTCCTTGGTATTGCGATCGTCGCCGCGGCCGCGTTCGTCGGAACGATTCCGCTGTTCGTCCATCTCGTCGTGTATGCGGTGTTCCTCCCGACCGTGCTCGCCCTTTCGGCGGTCCTCTGGAGCGATCGCCTTTCGAGGCACGTCCCGACGACCGTTCGACGAACGCCCGGTTCGAACGCCTTCGACATCGGGGAGAAGCTCATCGAGTTCCACGCGACCGTCGAACAGTATAAGTCCGCCCCACGCGTCGTCGCGCTTGGCTTCCTGCTCTCGATCGCCTTTCATATCGTGATCATCGTGACCTGCATCGCCTTCGCAAACGCGGTCGGAATGGCGGTCGAGCCGATCTACTTTTTCGTGTTCATCCCGATCACCTCGGTGATCCTCTTTCTGCCGATCTCCGTGGGTGGGTTCGGGGTCCGCGAGGCGATCTACGTCGTCTTCTTCGCACAGGTCGGGGCGACCCAGCCCGAAGCCGTCGCGCTTGCGCTGCTGTTGAACGGCATGCTCGTAGCGAGCGCGGCGATCGGGGCTGTCGTCTACGCTGGCGAGTGATTTCGATCGATCACTTTGCGTCCGTGAGTTCGAGCCACGGGACGGTCGAAACCGTCTCGTGATCGGGCACGTACGAGTGACCGTAGTAGCCGTTTTCCCCCAGTAGTTCGCCGTGATCCGCGGTGATGACGGTCTTTCCGGGGAGTTCCGCGACGAGCGAGGCGACCGATTCGAGAACTCCTTCGAGGTTTTCTCTATACGCCTCCTCCATCGTCGCCGGGCCATAATTTCGAAGGATCTCGTCCATCGGGTTGAGCGGTCCCATCCCGAGGGTTTCGAGCAGCTTTCGCGAGCCGCCGTCACCAAGCGCGTGGCGGACCTTCGATCCGACCACGGCGCGCGCCCGGAACGTGCGCGTCGTTCGTTTCTCGAGGTCGTTGTCCTTCACTGCGGCCGGTGGATCGCGGCTCAAGTAGGGGAAATGGGGCTGGGAGTAATGGACGATGGTTCGTTCAGTTCGATCGCGTTCCCGTTCGGAACGCACTGCGTCGGCGACCGTCTCGGGCAGGACGGTTCCATACGCTTCGTTCCAGCCGCTCTCCCAGAGGTCGACGACGGTGTCGAAACGCTCGCCGGCGTGAAAGCCGTCGATGGCCATCCGCGAGTTGATCCGGAGGGTCGTCGAGAGATAGGTTATGTCGTCGTAGCGCTCGGTGAACGTTCCGTTGCACCACGTCGAGGTGGCGTAGCCGTTTTCCGGATCCACCGGTGACCGGACTCTCCTTAGAACGCCCTCGAAGTACTCGGGATACAGCGCCTCGAAGTAGTCGTACCGACAGGAATCGAGGACGATCAGCGTCTCCCAGTCCCGTTCGTGGATCAACGTCGTCTGGTCGGCGAGCGCACTGTCCCGGCCTGCGGGCCGTGCGCTCACCCGCGTGTTCCTGACCAAGTGGTCACGATCGTGGAACTCGTAGTCCATACCTGCTCGTTCGAGGTGATCTGCGAGCAGCCGGGGGGTCCACAGCGTGAGATGTGCGGTCCGGTCGGGATCGCGGTTGCCGAGCCGACGGGCGAGCCAGTGGCCCGCTCGATCCGGGATCTTGTGCTCCCAGAAGCGATGGGGGTCCTGCGTGAGGTAGAGGCGCACCGGCAGCCAGCCGGCGTTTGGCACCTCGATCGTCGCCTCGCCGTCGGGTCGGAGGACGCGGTGGATCTCCCGGAGGACAAAGGAGGGGTTTTCGAGATGTTCGAGGACGTGTTCCGCGATCACTCGATCCACGGCGTCGTCCTCGATCGGGAGTCCCTCGTTCAGATCGGCCGAGATGTCGGCGGTCTCGTAGTTGAGATCGACGCCGATCCCTCGTGAGTCGGTACCACAGCCGAGGTTGAGCGTGACGGGTTTACCGCCGAGATCGATCAGCTCCGCCCGACTGTAGCGTTCACGTGCGCCTGTTTCTTCCTGAGAGACCACGCTGTCGCCCGCCTCCGTCGCCCGTTCGCGGCTCATTCGATCTCATCCTCCGGACGGGCGGGCGGATCGTCTGTCGCCTCTCGGCCGTGGATTCGATCGATGCGATACGTCTTTTCGTCTGCGTAGTGGCGTTTTGCGAGCATCTCTGCGAGGACACCGAACATCAGTAGTTGGAAGCCAAAGAGGACGAGCGCGACGGTGAGGATGAGCCGCGGGAGGCGGGGACCTAATGGGACGCCGAAGACGAGCCTGATCAACACCGCATGCACGCCGATGAGTCCGCCGATCGCCATCAGGAGCAGGCCATCCGGGTCCTTGCCGGACTCCCCGCGCCGCTCGTAGCCCGGTAGGAACGCCCCGCCGTCCACGCTGTAGGAGGTCGTCGCCGTCAAGGGGTCGATACCCGGGTCCTCCGCAGTGATCGAGATCGGTTGGATCGGATCGCTGTACTGAAGCGTCTCGCCGTTCGAGCTGAGGACCAGGTCCGGGTCCACGTTGATGACCGTGATGACCGTCGTCGCGCTGTCCTCGCCCGCGTCGTCGTCCGTAACGGTCACCCGGATGGTGTAGTCGTCGGGCAGACCCGGCGGGTCGTCGACATACTGGTGCGACAGGGAGAAGCTCCGCTGACCGAGCGGGAGGACGAGCGTGTCACTCTTGCCGTCGGCCCAGTCGATCACCACTGTGTGCACGTCCAGCGTGCCCGGATCGCTGAAGCTCCCGCTGAGCGTCACCGATTCGTTCTCGAAGATCACCGGAGAGTCGAGGAGCAACCCCAAGACGACCGGGGCAACGTTCAGAACCTCTATTGTGAAGCTATCGGCACCCACCCCCCCGTCGTCGTCGGTCACCGTCACCGTCACCGTGTAGCTGCCGTTGTCCCCATAGACGTGGCTGCCCGCGACCGTGCCGTCCGCACCCGCTGTCGAGCCCGGGGGACCGAACGGGGTCTCACTGACCGTTCC
>JADFQH010000322.1:0-2113 GCA_022561895.1 Methanobacteriota archaeon
CGTCGATTTGGAGTCGTTGTAGAAACGCAGCCCCTCGTGCTCGGCGACGAGTTGGAGACGGTGGGGCAGGCCGGCGAACTCGCCCAGCCCTGCGGCGGCTTCAGCGGGATGTAGCTTTGCGGCCGCACACGCCGCGGCGATCGCCATCTGCTATCGGTTTTCGGTCTACTGGTTCTCCCTGTTTCTCGGCGGGATCGCTTCGATCCGGCTCTCACGAGCGTAGCTGTTCGATCCGACCGAATCGTCCGAGACGATAGCCGAATCCGGTTGCCCGCTCTACTGCGGTCGCGATCGCCGGGACGAGTACGGTCACGATGACGACGAACCCGAATCCAGCAACCTCTACGAGCGGGCCAGCCGCGGAAACGAGTTCGCGTGCGCCAAGCGAGATCGGAACCGCCGCTACGAGAACCGCAGCGATCGTGACCACCGGGGGCGAGTCGCTGCTCTCGCGGGCGAGCGACCAGCCGATCAGCGCGCCGAGCGAGCCACCGAGGGTCGCCGTCGTGTACTCGTTGGGCGCGATGGCTGCCATGAGAACGGCGAGACCGAG
The DNA here is from genome assembly GCA_022561895.1 of Methanobacteriota archaeon. Lineage (GTDB taxonomy): Archaea > Halobacteriota > Halobacteria > Halobacteriales > Halalkalicoccaceae > Halalkalicoccus. The sequence continues at coordinate 554 of JADFQH010000322.1, forward strand.
CGCGATCGCGAACGCAGCCATCGGCCGTCCCTCCGTATAACGAAGGACGACCGCGAGATAAGCGAGTCCGATGACGATCCCGCCGAGGACGTCCCCCGGATAGTGCACACCGAGGACGACCCGCGAGAGCGAGACGAGTCCGACGAGCGTGGCGGCGAAAACGTACCGTTGGGTTCGTGTGCCGACTCGGGAGATATGTGCGAGTAGCCCGAAGACGACGGTCGTCCCGAGGGCATGGGCGCTCGGAAAGCCGTAGTTCGCCTCGTTTGCGAGCCAGACTCCTTCGGGCGGGCGGGGATGGACGAACAGCGCTTTCAGTCCGGCGACGAGCGCCAGCGCACCGAGACCGACGGCGATGACGTAGGCGTATTCGCTTCGACGATCGTGGCGAAGCCAGTACAACGAGACGGCGATACCCACCAGTAACGTCCCGTCACCGAGATGCGTTGTAAGCCCGATAAAATCGATCACCGATGTGGGCAGTCGCTCCTGAATCCCCTGAATCACGCCAGTTCCGAACAGCAGCTCCCAGACGGTGTTGGTGATCCCTCCATCGCCCATTACGCCACTCCATAGGCGAGTCGACCGGATTATACTATCGGTCGCGAGTCACTGTACACCGAGGAGGACGAAATAAGCGCCACGCGGACGAAACGTTTAGGCTTCGTGTCGGCGTACCGGCGACAACCTGTGGAGCTCATCATCACCGAGAAGGACAACGCCGCCCGCCGGATCGCCGCCATTCTCAGCGGCGAGTCCGCCGAAGTCGAGCGAACCAACGGCGTGAACGTCTACCGTTGGGGCGGCACACGCTGTATTGGCCTCTCCGGTCATGTGGTCGCCGTCGATTTCCCCGCCGAGTACGCCGACTGGCGCGACGTCGAACCCGTCGAACTCATCGGAGCGAACGTCGAGAAAACACCCACCCAAGAGAACATCGTCCGCACGGTCAGGCTCCTCTCGCGCGATGCGACCCGCGTGACGATCGCCACCGACTACGACCGGGAGGGCGAGCTGATCGGAAAGGAGGCCTACGAGATCGTCCGCGACGTGAACGAGGAGGCCGAAATCGATCGAGTGCGCTTTTCCTCGATCACCGAGGGAGAAGTGAAAAACGCCTTCGACGATCCCGACAAGATGGATTTCGATCTCGCCGCGGCGGGCGAGGCCCGACAGATCATCGATCTCGTCTGGGGCGCAGCCCTCACTCGATTTCTCTCGCTTTCGGCTCGCCAGCTCGGTGATGATTTCATCTCAGTTGGGAGGGTCCAGACGCCCACCCTCAAGCTGATCGTGGATCGCGAACGCGAGATAGAGGCGTTCGATCCCGAAGCCTACTGGGAGATCTTTGCCGATCTGCTGAAGGATGAGGAGGGTTTCGACGCCCAGTATTTCTATCTGGACGAGGACGACAACGAGGCCGAACGAGTCTGGGACGAAGAACGCGCACAGGCGGTCTACGAAGCGCTTCAGGAAGCGACCGACGCGCGCGCCGAGGAGGTCTCTCGACGGACGCGAACCGACAAACCGCCCGCGCCGTTCAATACTACCCAATTTATT
>JADFQH010000322.1:2123-3272 GCA_022561895.1 Methanobacteriota archaeon
GGGCGGGGAGTTGGCGACGAGGAGAGCACTGTTCGAGCAGCATTATCCGCAGCATTGAGCCAGTCGTCAGCACCAGTGATTCGCGCCGCAAGCGCGATCGGCTACTCCGCACAGCGCGCGATGAGCATCGCGGAGGATCTCTACACGGCGGGGTATATCACCTACCCGCGAACCGATAATACGGTTTATCCCGAGGATCTCGACCCCCGAGAGCTGCTTTCTGCCTTCACGAACAACCGCACGTTCGGCGAGGACGCGGAGTCGCTTTTGGAAGCAGCGGAGATCACCCCTACAGAGGGCGACGAGGAGACGACCGACCACCCGCCGATCCACCCCACGGAGGAACTACCCACGCGCGGCGAGCTTTCGGATGCCGAGTGGGAGGTGTACGAACTCGTCGTCCGCCGATTTTTCGCCACGGTCGCCGACCCCGCCCGCTGGGAGCACCTCAAGGTCGTTCTTCGGGTGGGCGAACACCGGCTGAAAGCCAACGGCAAACGACTCGTCGAACCGGGCTACCACGCCGTCTACCCCTACTTCAGCACGAACGAGAATTTTGTACCTAGTGTCGAAGAAGGCGAGACTCTCGAACTCACTGAAGTGCGGATCGAGGACAAAGAAACCCAGCCTCCGAGGAGATACGGCCAGTCCCGACTCATCGAGACGATGGAGAAGATGGGAATCGGGACGAAAAGTACACGGCATAATACTGTGGAAAAATTATACGACCGGGGGTATATCGAGAACGACCCGCCCCGCCCGACGAAGCTCGCGACGGCGGTCGTCGAGGCTGGCGAGGAGTACGCAGATCGGGTGGTGAGCGAGGCGATGACGGCCCAGTTGGAAGACGACATGGCCGCCATCGCCGCGGGTGAGAAGAGTTTGGATGCGGTGGCGGACGAGTCCCGCGGGATGCTAGAGAGAGTCTTCGAAGATCTGATGGAATCGCGCGAGGAAATCGGAGACCATCTCCAGCAGTCGCTGAAGGCCGACAAAACTCTTGGACCCTGTCCCGACTGTGGCGAAGAAATGCCCGCGAACCTGATCCGGTGCGTCAATTGCCGCAGGATGCTCAACGAGGATCTGGAACTTGACAGCGTCGAAATTCCCAAATTCATCCCGTTGCAGGAAATCGAGAGTTTCGTGGAA
>JADFQH010000034.1 GCA_022561895.1 Methanobacteriota archaeon
AGACATATCGGGTTTTTCGCGTCGAACGATATAGGTATCTCGGCTCAGTCAGTGGGTTTCTCTGCTTTGCGCTCGCCCGCAGAAGGCGTCGGTGAGACACCTTTCCGGCGAGCGTCGAGTTCCGAAAGTCCGTAGACGAGTCCGACGAGGAGGACCACCCCAAGCGGGAGGAACACGAGCGGCGAGAGTCCGAGATAGCCATAGAGGAGATAACAGACCGCCGCAACGAGACCGACCGTCCCCGCGTAGTAGAACTGCGTACGGACGTGGTCGATCAGGTCCGCGCCGGTAAACGTCGAGGAGAGGACGGTGGTATCGGAGATGGGTGAGGTGTGATCGCCGAAAATCGCCCCCGAAAAGATCGCGCCGACGACGACGGGCATGATCGCGAAATCGCCAGTTAACCCGAACGCGACGGGAATGGCGATCGGCGTCAGGATCGCCATCGTCGCCCACGACGAGCCCATCGAGAAGGCGATGAACGCCGCCGTAAAGAGAATCACGACCGGGAGCAGTTCGGGCGAGACGACGCCCTCTGCGACGCCCGCGACGTACTCACCAGTTCCCAGATCCTCGGCGACGAATCCGAGCGACCACGCGAGGACGAGGATCGAGACGGCGGTGAGCATCAATCCGAAGCCGTCGATGACGGTATCCACCGCCTCGCCAAGGCTCAAGATCCCGTAGACGAGCCCGATCATAATGGCGCTTGCGACCATCGCAAAGGAGCCCCAGACGAGCGCAAGCGCCCAGTCGGCTTCGCCCGCGATATCGAGGACGCCTGCACCGGGCGCATAGCCCGTTCGAAACGCCGTTGCAAGCGCAACGACCAGGAGGACGAAAACGGGCAGGAAGAAACTCCTGAGCATTGGATTCTCAGTGTGCGGTGCGCCGAGTTCCTCCTCGACCTCTTGGAGCGGCGTTGCGCCCTCTCTGGTTACTGCGCCCGTCCGCCACGAGCGATGTTCGGCGTCGAGCATTTCTCCATAGTCCCGGCGCGAGAGGACGATCAGCGCGACCATGACGATCGCCAGAATCGCGTAGACGTTGAACGGAATCGACGCGAGGAACGTCTCGAAGGCGGTCGGCTCGCCGGGTTCGTCGATCGCATCGTATCCTGATTGAATCATCGAGAGCTGGAAGGCGACCCAGCTCGACACGCCGAGGGTCGCGACGGGCGCGGCCGTCGAATCCACGATGTAGGAGAGCTTCTCGCGGGAGATCCGGAGTTCGTCGGCGACGTCCTTCATGGTCGAGCCGACGATCGCGGTGTTCGCATAATCGTCGAAGAACATCACGAGGCCGAGAGTCCACGTGACGAGACCGACTTTCCATTGGGTATCGAGGCGTCGAGTGGCGAAATCCCGAACCGCGATCGATCCTCCCAATCGCCAGATGAGCGCGACTGCCGAGCCAAGCAGGAGGGTGAACAACAGGATCTGGACGTGAAACGCGCCGTCCTCCTCGTCGGTGAGTGACTGGACGAGCCAGCCGAAGGCCTCGTTCAATCCCCAGAACAGTGCGACGAATACCCCGAAAACGGTTCCAAGCAGCTCCCCGAGAGCGCCACCGATTCCGATCCAGTCGCCGGCGAGCGCGACGCTCGGGGAGCCAACGGCGAGCACCCCACCGGCCCACACCCCCAAAAAGAGCGAGAGGATCGGCTTTCGCGTAACGATCGCAAGCGCAATCGCCAGAAGCGGCGGCACGAGCGAGAGAATTCCGAACTCGACCATACTCATCAGGGGGCGAACAGTGACATAAGTATACAGGAAGACTACCGCCGTAGAATGAGTTTGAGCACGTCCTCGTCTTCGAGTTCGTGGTCGGTGCCGACCTGCTGTTCGTCGTGTTTCGCGCTCGGTCCCGAGACGCGCGCAAAGCGGAATCGGTTCTCGAACTCCCCGCCGAGTTTCGACATGGCCTCGGCGATGTCGCTGCCTTTCGGGAGGATCAGTGGCTCCTCGTAATCGACGCCCCGGCCGGGTTTGTCCATGTAGATTCTCATTAGTCCGAGGGTTTGCCAGATCGTCTCTTTGAGTCCATCGAGACCTTTTTCTTCCGCCGCGGAGATGAACGTCACCTCCTCTGGATCGAGATCGTGCGCTCTTAGGTTCTCGTTTACGGTTTGTAGGTACTCCGTATCGATCAGGTCGGCCTTGTTGACCGCGACGATCGAGGGGAGATAGACGCGATTTTCCATGATCGAGTCGATCAGCCTGTCAATATCGAGCGCTTCTCTCACTGTAACGTTCGCGTTGACGTAGCCGTGTTCGCGAAGCACCTCCTTGATCACGTCCTCGGAGAGGCCGGGATCGTCGCTCGCGGTGACGCGAATACCACCTCGGCCCTTCTTGATCACCGAAAGGCTCGGCGGCTCGGTGTCCAGACGGACCTTGTTCTTATAGAGTTCCTCGCGCAGGCGCGCGTACTGATCGATCTCGAACACCGAGAGGACGAACACGACGAGATCCGCGGCGCGAACAACAGAAAGGACCTCCCGGCCGCCGCCGCGCCCGCTCGCCGCGCCCTCGATCAACCCCGGTACGTCCATTACCTGGATGTTCGCGCCCCGGTACTGGAGCATTCCCGGATTCACGTCGAGCGTGGTGAACTCATACGAGCCGACCTCGCTTTCGGCGTTCGTCATGGCGTTCAGCAGGGTGGATTTGCCGACGCTCGGAAAGCCCACAAGGGCAACGGTCGCGTCGCCGGTCTTCTCGACGGCGTAGCCACTCCCGCCGCCCGCGGAGGACTGGTTTTCTAACTTCTCCTTTTTGTCGGCGAGTTTGGCCTTTAGCCGACCGATGTGGGCTTCGGTCGACTTGTTGTAGGGCGTCTCGGCGATCTCCTCTTCGATCGCCTCGATCTCTGCTTCCAGTCCCATTGTTCAGTACTCGCTCCGTGAGTCGAAAAACCCTTTCCGTTTATACTGTCGGCGTACCGCTGTGCGTGAATCTCGCACGGATCGGTGGTTCCCCCAACCGTGCGAACCGCGTGGGACTACGCAGTCGGTCGGTTCTACTAGAGGTGACTTCGATAGGTTCATACCGCTTCCGTTGCTCGCTAAATATGTACGATGCCCGACCCGTCACGGCTGCGAGACAGCACTCAAATAGTGCTTCCACGAGCCGCGCTCGACGGCGTCGGCGAGGATCTCGAAGCGAAGTTCACCGTGACGGTCGTCGAAGAGTCAGAGAACATTCGAATCATTGGAAGCCCCGTCGAAATCAAGGAAGTGAACTCCTACCTGTCGCGCCACGGCGTTACGCTTCCGTAATCGGCCGATATCTGTCTTACCGAGAGTGTTTCTAAGACAGTGAGATCCCCGCTTTCTTCCCCAGTGTCAGTGTTGCTAGCAGTCAAACAACGACTTTGCTCGGCCCCGTCGGCTATGATCCAACACCGAGATCGGCGACTGGTATGGGCTCTCACGACATGGTTGTCCGACGATAATATTCAAAAACGATAATGTTCATAACTGTAATAAATACTCGCTGCCTAAATAGAACTGATGCGTCGACGAAAGTTTATCGCACTGACCGGAACTGCAACGACGACCGCCCTCCTCGCGGGCTGCACCGACGACGATGACGAGGACCCGGACGAGAACGGGGAGGACCCCGGCGCTGATGAGAACGGCGAGGACGACAACGGCGAAGACGATGAGAACGGAGAAACGTACACGCTCACCGTGACCGTCGAGGACGAAGCCGGTGAACCACTCGAAGGCGCGACCGTCTCGGTCGAGGACAGCGAGGGTCTCCTCGAGGGGGTCTTCGACGAGGAGGACGAGGGAGAGACCGACGCCGACGGGATGGTCGAAGCCGATGTCGAAGACGGCGAGTACACCGTCGTGGCCGAACACGACAACGAAGACGACGACGCCGAAGCGGATGTCGAGATCGACGGTGCGGACGAGGAGGTCACCGTCGCCTTCGGTATGGACGACGAAGACGAGTAAGCTCCCACGCTTGGAGTCCGTATTTTTCTTCAGATCCGTTCGTGAGCCTCGCCGCTGGGACAGTTAGCAAGCCTTAACACTTCCCCGACGGTTTCTTGGGACATGGCTGGAACGATTGAAGCGCTCGTTCCGGGTGGCGAGGCCAACCCCGGCCCGCCGCTCGGTCCCGAGCTTGGACCCACCCCCGTAGACGTGCAAGCCGTCGTCAGCGAGATCAACGACCAGACCGCGGCCTTCGACGGCACCGAAGTCCCCGTCACGATCACCTACGAGGACGACGGGAGTTTCGAGATCGATGTCGGTGTCCCGCCGACAGCAGCGCTCGTAAAGGACGAAGCTGGCTTCGAAACCGGAAGCGGCGAACCCCAGAAGGACTTCGTCGCGGATCTTTCGATCGACCAAGTAAAGCAGATCGCAGAACAGAAACTGCCCGACCTGCTCGCGTACGACCTGAAGGGCGCGGCGAAGGAGGTCGTCGGGACCTGTACTTCGCTCGGCGTCACCATCGAGGGCGAGAACCCACGGGAGTTCAAAGAGCGCCTCGATTCGGGCGAGTACGACGACCAGTTCGCAGACGAAGTCGCAGCCTGATACGGACGGTTGTCGTCCCACAGGCAGTGATCACTGACCCGCCCGGGTGATCACCGGAAATCGTTACAACCGTCCGTATGATCCTGCGGTAGTTTTACCGGATCTCCCGCCGTAGTAGCTCCTGCTATGTCCGATGAGATCGAACACGAGACGATGTTGAGCCGAGACGAGGTCGCAGACTACCTAGAGGATGTCGCGGAAGGGCTCAGATCCGGCGAGGAGTTCAGCCTCACGATCGGCGAACAGACGTTCGACGTGAATCCCACCGAGAACGTCGAGTTCGAGGTCGAACTCGAAGACGAAGAGGACGAACGAGAGCTAGAGTTCGAGATCGAATGGGACCGAGGGGAGGACGAAGCCGAACTCTCCGTCGATGACTGATCAGACGACGAGCAACAAGGTGGCGTAACCGCCAGCACCGAGGGCGAACGCCCAGAACCGGCTATCTCGCTCCTCGGGGAGTTCTTCCTTGATCACGTTGAGGAGGATCCCGCCACCGATGAATGCGATCGGGACCGCGAGCGCGATCTCGGTGAGCGTTACCGTCACCCCGAGCGCCCACCCGACGAGGACGCCGCCCGCGAGCACCCAGCGTCCAATTTTTTGGTATGCGTCATGGTGATGATGGCGAAGTCCGTAGTCGTTGACGAGAAAGTGAAGCGCCATCGCGAAGGCGAACAGGAGAATGCCGACTGGCTCGGAATTCGGCTCGTGAACGAGCAGATAGCCGATGAGGCTGTTGTAGAGACCGAACAACCCAATATGAACCCAGAACACGGATTCGCTCGTCGTCGTTTTCGCACCGCCGATCGTCCCGCGCTCTTCTGAACGGTGTGCGAGTCGTTCGAGCCCGTAAAACACCGCAAAGCCGGCGAGTGCGATGAGATAGACGTGCTGGTCGAGAAACTCTACAAACAGGTCGGCCGTCGCGAACGCCGCCTGTCCCGCTTCGAGTTCGGGCAGCATGTGGACGAAGACGTACGCGACGGAGACCCCGCTGCCAAACGAGAGCCAGCGATTGCGGGGGATTCGATCGAGACCGCGGAACCGACCGCCGAGTACGTGGATCGCGGCGAGAGCGCACGCCGCGACGAACGGAAGGACTGGCATGGCCCCGATAGACCGGCGCGAGATAAGCGACTTCGGCCGGCGATCGCACGGGTTCGACGGGTTTAAGTCGCCCATTCCACTTTTTCCGGTAGAAACAGGATCATACACTGATCGTCGTACACCCGTAGAGGAGATCACCAAATCCGGTAATCGCGTCTACGACGTTGCGACCGACAGTATCCCTGTTTCACACCGTAGCAGACACGAGTCGTACTACGGAGGTGAACGATGGCAGATCAGGACATAGAACAAGCCGTTGCTCGCGCACTCGAGGAACGACCGGGGCGGAACTTCCGCGAAACGGTCGACCTCGCGATCAACCTGCGCGATCTCGATTTAAACGATCCGTCGAACCGCGTCGACGAGAGCGTCGTCCTTCCCTCGGGAACGGGACAGGACACGCGTATCGTCGTCTTCGCCGAGGGCGAAACCGCCGTCCGGGCCGAAACCGTGGCCGACGAGGTCTTCTCAAACGATGACCTCTCGGATCTCGGTGACGATCAGGACGCCGCAAAAGACCTCGCCGACAGAACCGACTTCTTCATCGCCGAAGCCTCGATGATGCCCACCATCGGAGCATCCCTCGGGCAGGTGCTCGGCCCGCGTGGGAAGATGCCGACACCGCTCCAGCCCGACGAGGACGTCGTCGAGAACATCAACCGGATGACGAACACCGTACAGGTTCGCAGCCGGGACCGACGAACGTTCCACGCACTCGTCGGCACCGAGGAGATGTCCGCCGAAGAGATCGGGGACAACATCGACACGATCTTGCGCCGGCTCTACGGCGACCTGGAGAAGGGCCCGCTCAACATCGATTCCGTGTACGTGAAAACGACGATGGGACCGGCAGTGGAGGTGGCCTAAATGAGCACGACACAGGCCGAAAGCGAACGCAAGACCGAGAACCTCCCCGAATGGAAGCGAGAAGAGGTCGGCGAGCTCGTCGACTTCCTCGATTCGTATTCGAGCGTCGGAATCGTCAGCGTTGCCGGCATTCCGAGCCGCCAGCTCCAGAACATGCGCCGCGATCTGTACGGTAGCGCGGAGCTTCGGGTCAGCCGGAACACGCTGCTGACTCGTGCGCTCGAGGACGTAAACGACGGTCTCGAGGACCTCACGGGGGACGTCTCCGGACAGGTCGGGATCATCGGGACGAACGACAACCCCTTCGGACTCTACAAGCAGTTAGAGGAGTCGAAAACACCCGCGCCGATCGGAGCCGGTGAGGTCGCCCCCAACGATATCACGATCCCCGAAGGCGATACCGGCGTGGATCCGGGTCCGTTCGTCGGCGAACTCCAGCAGGTCGGAGCCGCCGCGCGAATCCAAGACGGCTCGATCCACGTCACCGAGGACTCACAGGTTCTCTCGGAGGGCGAGGAGGTTTCGGCCGATCTCGCAAACGTTCTTTCGGAACTCGGTATCGAACCCAAGGAGGTCGGACTTGACCTTCGTTCGGTCTACTCCGAGGGAATTCTCTTCGATCCCGAGGATCTCGCGATCGATGTCGAGGAATATCGTACGAATATCGAGGCCGCCGCAAGTGGTGCAAGAAATCTCTCGATCAACGCCGTCTACCCGACGGCTCGGACCGCACCCGCGCTGCTCTCGAAGGCCACGGGCGAGGCCAAAAGTCTCGGCCTACAGGCCGCCATCGAGAGTCCCGACCTCGCACCCGATCTCGTGAGCAAAGCGGACGCACAGGTGCGCGCGCTCGCGGCCCAGATCGACGACGAGGAGGCCCTTCCCGAGGAGCTACGCGGTGTGGAAGCGCCCGCAGCCCCCACAGAGGAAACGGCCGACGAGAACGAAGAAGAAGCACAGCCTGACGAAGACGAGTCCGACGCCGAACCCGAAGAAGACGACGACGATGACGACTCGGGTGGCGAAGGACTCGGCGCAATGTTCGGATAATCAAAAGAGAGACACGATACCAATGGAATACGTTTACGCAGCACTCATCCTGAACGAGACCGGCGAAGAGATCAACGAAGAGAATCTGACCAGCGTCCTCGAGGCCGCTGGCACCGATGTCGAAGAGTCCCGAGTCAAGGCGCTCGTCGCCGCACTCGAGGACGTCGACATCGAGGAGGCCGTCGAACAGGCCGCCGCCGTCCCCGCCGCAGGCGGGGCCGCGGCCGGTGGCGCGGCCGCAGCGGGCGGCGAAGCGGACGAAGGCGGCGAGGAGGAAGTCGACGAGGAGGCCGAAGCCGAAGAGGAAGAAGACGACGAGGACGACGACTCGGGCGGCGAGGGCCTCGGCCAGCTGTTCGGCTAAACGCCTCGACTGCAGTTTTCTCCGTTTATTTCAGTCGAGAAGCGACTGCTCAGTTGAGCAGTTTATGAACCACTCGTCCTGAGGTTCAAATACGAGAACGATTCCAAAGAGGCCGTGGATCTCGGCGTCACCCTCACGAACGACCCTTCTTTCGCGCTCCAAGCGCTCGTGTTCGTGCTGGGTGGCGTCCTCTTGGGAACAATTAGTGGATTAACGCCGGGGCTGCACGCGAACAACTTCGCCCTTATCTTAGCTGGACTCGCACCACTCATTCCGGGTCCACCACTCTTCGTCGGCGCGGCCATGCTTTCGGCTGGTGTCGTTCACACCTTTCTCGATGTCGTCCCCGCACTCGCACTCGGCGTCCCCGATGCCGACATGGCGGTGATGGCGCTGCCGGGCCACCGGCTCGTACTCGAAGGCAGGGGTTACGAAGCCCTTCGGCTCTCGGCGATGGGCAGCGCGCTGGCCGTTGTTTTCGCGGTTCCGCTTGCGATCCCGGTTACACTGATCATGGTCGAGGCGTGGCCCACACTCGTCGAGCATATGCCGCTGGTTCTCGGTACTGTGGTTGCGATCATGCTCCTGACCGAGCGCTCGCTGTCGGGATTTTTCGGAGGCTTGCTCGCCTTCTCGATCAGCGCTCTATTGGGACTGGCCGCGCTCGATCTCGACCCCGCCGCGCCCCTCCATGGGGATATCCTCGCACCCCTGTTCGCAGGCCTGTTCGGCGCGCCGATCCTGATCGACGCGATGGATGGTGCAGGCATACCGAAACAAACCGGCAAGAAAATCACGATTCCCCGAAGACTAGTCCTGCTTCCGGCCGCTGCGGGCGCGCTCGCGGGTGCGGTCGTCGGCTACTTACCGGGGATTTCCAGTGCGATCGCAGCCGTGATCGCACTACTCATGCTTCCGGGTTCGAGCGGTGACCGGGGATTCGTTATCGCCACGAGCGGCGTGAATACCGCCAACACGATTTTCGCGCTGTTCGCCCTGGTTGCCCTCGGCGCACCCCGCACCGGCGTGCTCGTCGCCATCGAACGTGCAGAAGTCCCGCTGAACCTTCCAGTACTCCTCTCGAGCGTCGCCATCGCCGCCGCGGCGGGCTTTGTTCTCGTGCTCGTCGTCGGCGACTGGTATATGCGTGTGATCGGAACGGTCGATTACACCAAGCTCTGTTTCGTCATCCTCGTTCTCTTGGTCCTCCTTTCGTACGTCTTTGCCGGGGCAGTGGGGATCGTCGTCTTTCTCGTGAGCGCGCTCGTCGGGTTTATTCCCGTCCGATTCGGTGCGAATCGTGTTCACCTGATGGGTGTACTGATCGGCCCGGTCGCGCTGTTTTATCACGGACTCTGAACCGACTACCAGTGTTCTACGCGCTCGCGGTCCCACTGCTGTAGGATCTTCAAACTACCTGTCGATTCGACTGCCCTCGAACGGCAACCGTTAAAAGCGACGCGACGAAAAGGGGATTCATGAGTCAATCCCAACAGAAACAAGCACGACAGTGCGTCTCGTGCGGGATCAACATCTCGGGGACGAACGCCGCCCGATTCAAATGTCCCGACTGCGGCACACAGATCTACCGCTGTGCGAAATGCCGCAAGCAGAGCAACCTCTATGAGTGTCCCGACTGCGGGTTTACGGGGCCGTAGAGCATATGGGCAAGGTCGCTGCCAAGCTCAAGGTCATGCCCCAGAGCCCCGAGATCGATCTCGACGAACTGCAAGACCGACTGGAGGGCTCGCTCCCCGAGGGCGCGAAGATCAACGGCTTCGAGCGCGACGACGTCGCCTTTGGACTCGTTGCACTCTTGCCGACGGTGATCGTCCCCGACGACGCCGGCGGGACCGAGGCCGTCGAGGAACGCTTCACCGAGGTCGAGGGCGTTGAAAGTGTCGAAGTCCAGAACGTCGGGCGCATCTAAACGGAAAGCCCTCGGCGCTCGTTGGCAGTCGAAAATCGCTACGCGGTTTTCGGGCCCACAGGAAACGCTTTGCGTTTCCTGGGACACTCGCGCCTCGCCCTTTTCAGACCCATAGGAAAGGCCGCTTCGCGGCCTTTCTGGGCTGAGCGGCGGCTTTGCCGCCGCGAGGTCAGCGGGAACTCCGTTCTCGCCCGATCAAGAAAATCTTCGATTTTCTATGGCCGCCAGGTCCGCATCGCAGTCGTCCGATCGGACGACTGCTCTTAGGAGACCAGCCTCTCCCCACCCTACGAACGCGGGCGGCGGAAGTGCCGCCCGCGTTCGCGCCGCTCACGGGACGCTGTGCGTCCCGTTCGCCAGCGAGATCGCAAAGCGATCTCGCGCTGGCCACCGCACCGCAACGGACCGCCCCATACCGCGCCGTAACCGCACCGGAATCCATTCCACCTACGCCATCTCCCGCCCACCCACACCGATTAACCGATTCACGTCCAACACACGCCATGCGCGTGTTCGCCAGCATCGATTTCCCCGAGAATCTCACGAGCGAGGTCGCCGATCTTCAAGCGGCGTTCACCGACGCTGAGGGCCTTCGGTTCACCGACCCGAGCCAGACCCACGTCACCCTCAAATTTCTCGGCGATGTCGAAAAAGACCGACTTCCGGAACTCGAATCCGCCCTCGAAACAGCTGTCGCCGAATCGGGCGTCTCGCCGTTCGAGGTCGAATACGGCGGGCTGGGCGTCTTTCCCTCACTCGACTACATCAGCGTGCTCTGGCTCGGAGTCCGAAATGGAGCAACCGAAATGACCCGACTCCACGAGGCGATCGAGCGCGAGACGGTCGAGTTAGGCTTCGACCCCGAGGATCACGACTTCACGCCGCATGCGACCATCGCGCGAATGGAGCACGCCAATGGAAAGGAGTTGGTCCAGAAGCTTGTCCGTGAGCGCGATCCGACCGTTGGCATGACGGCGGTTCGAACGATTACGCTGAAGAAAAGCGATCGCAGTTCGGATGGTCCCGTTTACACGACACTCGCCTCGATCCCTCTCCGATCGGACTGACTACCGTGCCAGCTCCGCATCAGTGTTGATGCTGAAAACACAATATGATATATTTATTATGTTTGAATACTAACTACTTCGTATGGCTCGATGTGATCGCTGTGACAGCTACGTTTCGCGGGACTACGTGCGCGTGTTCGGTGACAACAAAAACAGTATTGAATCCTGTCCCGACTGCCGGTCGGGATGGGACAATGGCGAACAACAGCACGAGGAACCGACGGAGCGAAAACTGACCTTCAAAATGAGCGAGTTCGAAACGGCGGATGGAGACACGGAAGACCGTAGTTCTCCGGCCCAAGAGGCAACGAACGCTACCGAAAGTCGATTCGGACGCGTCGGGAAGGCGGTGTCGGGGCTGTTCTGATACTGTCGGTCACGAGAGCACGAACGTTGGTAGCAGGATTCGACGGGCAGCGCGGTTCATGTCTGTCTTCATCGCAGTGGATTTACGTAGGCATGACCGACAGTGGAAAAGGACAGGATTTTATGCGCCCGTAGGGTAGTAGCGGCTACTATGGGTAAGAAATCGAAATCGAAGAAAAAGCGGCTGGCGAAGCTCGACCGCCAGAACACGCGCATCCCCGCGTGGGTGATGCTCAAGACCGATCGCGAGGTTACGCGGAACCACAAACGGCGCAACTGGCGTCGCAACGACACCGACGAATAATGAGCGCAAGCGACTTCGAAGAACGGGTAGTTACGATCCCACTGCGGGACGTAAGCGCACAGGCCAGCCACAAACGTGCGAGCAGAGCGATGAAGATCGTCCGCGAGCATCTCGCACAGCACTTCAAGGTCGAGGCAGAGGCCGTCCGGCTCGACCCCTCGATCAACGAGACCGTCTGGGCGCGCGGCCAGCGCAAACCACCGCGAAAACTTCGCGTGCGTGCGGCCCGTTTCACGGAGGAAGGCGAGGCGCTCGTCGAAGCCGAACTCGCTCAATAGTGCTTCGCACCGCCTTTTTCGGCTCGTCATCGATCGGCGTTTTTACCTGTGCGACCGACGACGTGCTCCTCGTTCGCAACGACGTCGAAGACGATCTCCGCGAGGAGTTAGAGGAGGAACTCGACGTGCCGGCGATCGCCACCACCATCGGTGGCTCCTCGACTGTGGGCGCACTCTGTGTCGGCAACTCCAATGGATTGCTCGTCAGCAGCCGGATCACCGCGGGCGAACGTGAGGCGATCGCCGCGGTGACCGATCTTCCCGTTACTGAGCTTCCCGGTCGGATCAACGCCGCAGGAAACGTCGTGCTCGCGAACGACACCGGCGCGTACGTCCACCCGGACCTCTCGCACGAGGCCGTACGGGCGGTAAAAGACGGTCTTGGCGTGTCGGTCGAACGCGGCGAACTCGCCGGGCTTCGAACCATCGGGACGGCCGCGGTCGCGACGAACGACGGCGTGCTCTGTCATCCGAAGGCAACTGATGAGGAGCTTGACTTCCTGGAGGAGCTTCTCGACGTCTACGCCGACATCGGGACGATCAACTATGGGGGGCCGTTGGTCGGCTCGGGGCTGGTCGCGAACGCCTTCGGGTACGTCGCCGGCAGGGACACCACGGGCCCCGAACTCGGGCGAATCGAAGACGCGTTGGGCTATCTCGACTAGGAAGATACTTCCGACTCGCGGGCCCAGTTATGGGCATGACGTTCGCTTCTCTCAACACGGTGATCGCGCGATGAGCATGGGTGGCGCAAGCCCCGAACTGCAGGAGCTTTCCGAACAGCTCCAGCAGCTCGACGCCCAGCAGGAGGAACTCGAAGCGCAGGTCGAGCGACTGCAGGACGAACAGGTAGAGATCACGGAAGCGGTCGACGCGCTCGAATCGCTCGAAACCGGCTCGACGGTCCAGGTCCCGCTCGGCGGCGGGGCCTACGTTCGCGCGACGGTCGAGGATATCGACGAGGTGATCGTCGACATCGGCGGTGGCTTCGCCGCAGAGCAGGAACAGGAGGGAGCAACCGAGACGCTCCAGACAAAACGCAACACGCTTTCGGAACACATCGACGAGACCGAAGCCGAGATCAGTGAGCTAGAGTCCGAGATCGACGAGGTCGAACAACGCGCCCAGCAGGTCCAGCAACAGGCCCAACAGCAGGCGATGCAGCAGCTCCAGCAGGGCAACGAAGAGCAGTGATATGTTCGACGGGCTGAAAGAGAAGCTCGGGCGCTTTCGCGACGACGTCGAGAAGGAAACCGAAGACGCACACGCGGCGGACGCCGAGGCCGAACCGGAGCCGAGCGACGACGCAACCGCAGAGACTGCAGCCGCCGAGGCCGACGCCGAGCCCGAGCCGGCAGCCTCCGGCGAGCCGGTCGAGCCAACTACGGCGGACGCCGAGGACGAGCCCGCGGCCGAACCGACCAACGAGGAGCGCGAGCAGTCGTCGGACAGCGGGTTCATGCACCGCGCGCGGTCGCTCGCGACCGGCCAGATCGTCATCGATCCGGAGGTCATCGAGCAACCGCTCGACGAACTCGAATTCGCCCTCCTCGAAAGCGACGTCGAGTTCACCGTTGCCCAGGAGATCGTCGCGAATCTCCGGAGCGATCTCGAAAACGCGACCCGCGGGATGACCCAGACGGTCGAAGAACGGGTCGACGAGGCGCTACGCGAGGCGCTTTTGGAGGTTATCAGCGTCGGCCAGTTCGATTTCGACGAGCGGATCGCGGAAGCCGACAAGCCGGTGACGATCATCTTTACCGGCGTCAACGGCGTCGGCAAGACCACCTCGATCGCCAAGCTCTCTCGGTATTTCGAGGAACGGGGCTACTCGACGGTGCTCGCGAACGGCGACACCTACAGAGCGGGTGCCAACGAGCAGATCCGCGAACACGCGGATAGTCTGGGAACGAAACTCATCTCCCACGAGCAGGGCGGCGATCCGGCGGCGGTGATCTACGACGGCGTCGAGTACGCAGCGGCCCACGAGATCGACGTGGTGCTCGGCGATACGGCGGGGCGGCTCCACACCAACGAGGGCCTGATGGACCAGCTCGAAAAGATAGAGCGGGTCGTCGGTCCCGACATGACGCTCTTTACGGACGAAGCGGTCGCCGGACAGGACGCCGTCCAGCGCGCCAAAAAGTTCAACGCAGCCGCCGAGATCGACGGCGCGATCCTCACGAAGGCCGACGCCGACGCAAACGGCGGCGCGGCGATCTCGATCGCCTACGTTACCGGCAAGCCCATCCTCTTTCTCGGTACGGGACAGGGCTACGACGACATCGAACGGTTTGACCCCGAGTGGCTGGTCGATCAGCTGCTCGGTGAGTAGCTCCGTTCGTGTTCTCCGGCTGTCGGCGTTCTGTTGGGCAGGAGGATGTCAATGGTCGTCTTCGCGCTTCCGGCCCGCGGTCGCCCTCTTCGCGCTCTTTTTTCGATCCACGCCGTCGTCATCCTCCGATTCGGCGGGGTAGAACACGAGGAGATCGTCCTCGATCTCGAAGAGCGACTCGGCGTCGATCTCGGCCCGGCCAAAACGCTCGCGAAACGGTTTCTCTAGCGTGTTTCCTCGACGACCACGCGCCCATCTCGCACGTCGACATCGACCAGTGCCGAGAACGGGACGGGGAGATCGACCGGCTCGTCACCGCGCCGGATCACGACCACGACCTCCATCGGCTCCGCGCCCAGTTCGATCAGTGCTTCACACAGCGCTCTGAGCGTGCCGCCGGTCGAATACACGTCATCGACTACGAGTACGTGATCGCCCGGCTCGATCCCGTTGACGTAGAGTTCCCCCTCGGAGTACTCCGTCTCCTGATGAACCGCAACCTCCGTGTCGAACCCATACGAGCGCTTTCTGGCCACACTGAATGGAATATCCGTTTCGAGAGTGAGCGCCGTTGCATGGTGGATCCCCATCGCTTCCGCGGTGAGCACGCTGTCGATCCCCTCTAGATCCGCGACCCGCGAAATTCCGTCCGCGATCTCCCGGAGCAGCGGTGCGTCGACGGCGGGGATTCCGTCCGTCACTGGGTGAACGAAGTATTCGTACTCCCCTCGCGAGACGACGGGCGCGTCCTCAAGTGATCGCACGAGTCGGTCCATACCTCTCGCTTGCGGACGAACTCGAAAAGTCTACTGGCTATAATATTTCAAGTACAAATACACAAAACTTATTATCCATCTAGCTATCCGTGACCTATGCAACACCACCGAACACCTGATAGTTCGATGGGGCGGCGCACGTATCTCGCCCTCACCAGCGCGGCGGTCGTCGGTGCGGTCGGCGTCGGATCGATCCCGACGACGGCGGACGACGACCCCGCACCCGACGACACTGACATCGGTGGTGGTGACGGATACGACGACACCGTCTCGCCCGAGGACGCTGATATCATCGTTTCGACACGCGAGGAACTGCTTTCCGCAATCGAGAATACAATCGACGGCGAAACGATCTACGTCGACGACGACGCCGAGATCGATCCTCACGCCCCAAACCCGCAGGCGGGCACCTATCCGCCTCACTGCATGGGCCGGTCCGACGATCCGGACGAACGAGCCGGGGCCGAGC
>JADFQH010000323.1 GCA_022561895.1 Methanobacteriota archaeon
TCGGGCATTCCAAGCCGCACCGCGCCATGTTCGAGGCCGCGGCCGGACAGTTGGGGGTCGAGATCGAGGAGATGGGACCGATTCAGATCGTGGGATCGGGCGCGACGATCAACGACGCGACCGAGAACGCCTTCGACCGCGCCGGCAAACTGCTGGAGATGACCGAAGGGGAGGTCCGCGGGCGGTGTACCTTTACCGGGGGTGTCCAGATCGGCCGCCTTCCGGGTGTCGTCCAACTCGACATGCTCGCGCCGATGGCGAAACTCGAAGAGCGCGGGATCGCCCATCTCGTGCGCGAGCAGTACGATCGCTGATCGAGTACGACCGATCAGCCGCCCTGTACCGCCGGATGGAGCGTCAGCGTTGCGTCCGGCGGGCATGGATCCTCGAAACTCGCAGTTTCGCCGTCAACCGTCACCCGGACGCTCGATCTGATGTCGTTCCCGTCGTACAGTTGGGGTTCGGCCCGCGGGTACGTCTCGGCGAACACGGCGATCGCCTCTTCGACCGTCCCACCCGAGAAACCGATCTCGGCGTTCTTTCCTCCTGATGCGCTCCTGAGCGGGCCGTATACCGTGACGTTCATCGTTTCCATGCCTCGGGTGCGACCCCGAGACTGCGGACGACGAATGGGTAGGCCACCGCGACGGCGATCGCCACCCCGAACGAGGGCCAGAAGCCGATGTCGCCGTAGAACTCCTGGATCGCGAGCAGCACGGCGAACATCACCGCGATCATCGCCAGATAATGCGGCAGGAGTTCGACGATTCGGGAACTGAATGAGGCCATTTCAGTTCCGTAGGAATTCGAGGGGCCTATAGCTACGGATTCACAGAAAATACAGCGCGGATACCTCGAGGTCGTTCGGAAACCGAAGGTTCTGGTGATGACGAAAGGCCTTCGGCCTTTCGAACCACTTGAGCCCGAGACAGTTTACGACACCCCCTTGTCCCCGAGGGCCGTATCTAACCGTATGAACACCCGCTGGCTCACCGCACTTATCGGGCTGTTTGCGAGCCTTGCGATCAGCGTGTTCGCGTGGCTCTACTTCGACACGTTCCTCTTTTTCTTACTCATCCCCTTTGTCCCTTTTCTGTTCCGCGGGCGCTCGCCGCCGGTAAAACGGTGTCCGCGGTGTGGGTTCGAGACGCGGAATCGGGAGTTCGAGTACTGCCCGCGTGACGGCGCTCGACTGGAGCGCGGCTGAACGTTTTTGTCGTAATAGCCCGATTCGCGACCGATGGACCTTCTTCCCTTGCTCGACGAACTCCGAATCCACGCGAAAAACGGGCTCAAGTATGCCGATGATCCCTACGACGAACATCGTTATGGGCGAACTCTCGATCTCGTCTCGGAGTACTACGGCGAAGCTGTCGACCTCCCGCCCGAAGAGGCGAAGGATCGGCTTCGCCGCGATCTCGGCTACGTGACGCCGAACGTCGGCGGCGAGGCGGCGATCTTCGACGGGGAGGGGCGGATCTTGCTGATGAAACGCGACGACGACGGGACGTGGTGTCTTCCCTGTGGATTCGTCGACCCCGGCGAATCGCCCGAAGAAACTGCCGTCCGCGAAGTCAGGGAGGAAACCGGGCTCGACGTTCGGGTTATCGATCTCATCGGGGTCTATCCCTGTTCGCCGAACGCCACCACGAGCCCCCACGGCCACGTCGCGGTCTGTTATCTCTGCGAGCGCGAGGGCGGCGATCTCGAACTCTCACACGAGGGCGACGCACTCGACTACCGGGAAATCGACGAAGTCCAGAACTGGCATCGGTATCATGAAGAGTTCGCGACTGACGCCTGGGAGATTTGGGTCGAGCGCTGATCTCTCAGATACTTCCCATACAGTTATTTTCGGCGAAACGAGATATCATCTATGAGCGACGCGGGGAGCAGTCCAAAATACGATCTCACCGAGATCTTCGTCATCAAGTTCGTCCTCGCGGACATCGTGATCATCGCTGCGCTGCTGTTTGCGGGACCGCTCTATGCGATTGCCATCACCGCACTGCTCGTCCTCAGCGTCCTTCTCGTCTGGTATCTCATGGAGCGAGCCGGTGGGGAATCTAGCGAAGAGCGAGACACAGAGAGCGATCCTGTGACGCGGCTCCAAGAGCGATACGCCGCCGGCGAACTCACAGAAAGCGAGTTCGAGGCGAAACTCGATCACCTGCTTGATGCAAACGAGCGCGCGGAGCGATCGGGCGTCGAAACCAAGGAGCTGTCGCTCGACCGGGCGAACTGATAGGCAGCTCTACTCGATCTCGGTTTCGGCTGCTGTCCGTCCGAGATCGCTCTTTGATACCGTTCGTTCGGCTTCGTCCTCAGCGCGGGTTTCGTCCCACTCGCCTCGCGTCCGCTCGATCTTTTCATACGCTTTTTCGGCGTTCTCGATCACCGCTCGGTCACACCGGAGGTCGAACCCGCGACGGCGCTCGATGACGAGTTCCTCGGATGTCAGGCGAACGTCGGTAACGAGGCTCCACGGAACGAACTGTCGCGAATTTCCCTGCTCCGTGACGATCCCGTTCTCGTGAATCTGTAGCTCTGGAAGGTACTCGGAGTTGTCGAACATATCATTACCCCACCTCGTTCCGAAGACTTTCCGACCACGAGGACGCGATGTTGGTGTCTCGGACTGCTCGTCCTTGGAGAAACGACTGCCTTGAGATCGAGCTGAGATCCCGAGAAAGAGGGTGTAGACGCCACCGAGCAATAACATGAGGCCAGCGCCGTGTCCAGTAAGGACGGAGATCCCCGAACCTGCGAGACAGAGCGAACCGAGTGCGAGCAGCCACCGCCCCCGGTTCGGATTCAGTCTCGTGATCGTGTGGATCGGCTCGCCCGGAGCCATCGCCCGTGCATAGCGGGTCCGTGCCATCGAAGCGATTCCGCCGGCAGCAACGGTCGCGAGAACGCTCCCGAAAGCGGCCACAGCGGCCGTTGCAAGCGAAAGGGGCGAGAGAAGCGAAACGATGGAGAGCAGGGCGAATCCGAGCGGGACCGAAAACAGTGCGGCCGACGACCGCCACCGCCGCCCGAGTCGCCGGTCGTCGATGCCCGGCCGAGCGCGGCGGTGAAGGCCATCGCGCAGGCGCGGATCGCGGAGCTGCATCGCCGCATCGCCGCGCTGGAGGGCATGGCGCGCAGCCTGGAGCGGCTCTCGGCCGAGTGCTGCGGCGATGAGCGGCCCGATTGCCCGATCCTCGACGACCTCGCCG
>JADFQH010000324.1 GCA_022561895.1 Methanobacteriota archaeon
CGTGTCCCCAACACCCGGTACACCGCGGTCAGTCGCCGACCGGGCGACGGCCGCTCGGCGGGCACTTGATCCGGATGGCACCGCGACGACGGTTCTCCGTGCGCTCCGGGCGGAAACCGCCGAGATGCTCTCGTACGACGCGCTTTCGGACGAGCTGGGCCTGTCGGCGAACAACCGCCGACAGGTCGCGCTGAAGCTTGATCGGAAGTTTGAGCTTGCCGAACGAGTTGACATGCCCGGTGGTGAGCGGGGACTGTCGCTGCGGCCCGCTGGAAACGTGTATCTCGATGCTGTGGATAGTGAAACCGGCAGACAGCAGCACCTTTCGGTATTTGAATCCGGGAGCGTTACGTCCCCCCAAAATCCGTCCGAGTATAGCCGTGTAACCCCGCACGCACACGAGGGGGAACCGGACGACGGGACTGACCAGCCGGCGGACAATCGGCCAACCAATGAGGGTGTGGCGATCACAGCGACACGGAACCGTCCCCGTGGGTACGTTCAATCGGTGTATCTTGACTGGCCGTCACACGATGGGGCTCGTTTAGCAGCTGATCCCAGTGAGATTGCACTCGTTGACGCTCCAACGACAGAGCTAAAACGACGAGACGGGCAAGAGGACTTCCGTGCGATGGGCTGGAGCTACGATGAGGACAATAGCGATCTCGTGGTGGCTGCGAAGTACACCAATCCCATGCAGTACTGGACGTGTATTGGACGAGCGTTAACAAGCACGTGGACCTGGGATCGGGTGCTCACTGAAGACGTTCTTGCGGATATCTTCTCGAAATATAGTCTTCGGATCCTTCGAGATGCTCGGAATATTGGTGGACTTTCCGAGGAGCGGTACGACGATCCCGCCGCGTTCATCGAGTACTATCAACAGCAGGAACAGAGACTGTGCGACCTCACTCGGGAATGGTATCATGGCGACTACGATGATGCCAACAAGATGCGCAGCGAAATCACGAGGCTCGCGAAAGGACTCTCCGGATCAATCGCCCAGCTCCTCGACCTCGCCGATATCGGGCTTGTTCGAGAAGTTCGCCTTCCCGAGTTCTCGCGGAACTGGAGCGATAAACAGCGCCGCCAGACGCTGGTTCGAACCCTCGCACATAGCTGCTCGATCGAATCGCTGTACGGCCATTTCGTCGCGTATCGTCAGCTCTACGAACAGCGCGATCGGCATCGCAAAGCGGCGATAGACCCCGAGGTCGACGCTTGCGATCCACTTGGTGAGCTCGTCGGTTCGCTCGTTGTTGTCGGCCCCGGTGTACCCGATCTCGAGAATGAGTTACGCTCGGCACTCCGCTCGCCGGGCGAACTCCACGATGACGCGCCGGAGATCGCCGTTCAAATCCCAATCCGGGCGAGCACATCCCGGAGTGTGATCGCCCGAACGGTTCGTCGGATGTGCGACCGAAAAGGCATTGAGGCCACTCGTGAGGCTGTCTCGCTGTTCGAGGGATTCGTCACGACGAGCTACGATGTCGCTCGGGCGATCCACTATGGTCTCGAACAGGAGGACCGCCGACAGGAGATCCATATCGACGAGGTTCGGCGAGCGCTTGCCCATCTCGATCCCGGCCGTCTCCTTGCGAATGCCGATGTGAAGCCGACGATGCAAAAGGCGTTGAGCGTGCTATTGGGGACTGACCGTCCGCTCTCCGGAGCGGCGATTGCACATCGAGCAGGAATCACGACCGAGAGCTTCCGAAAGAATCGGACGGAGTTTGTTGTCGCTGACTTGCTTCGTGAGGTTCCCGAAGGCTGGCGGCTGTCGCTGTCGTTTGCGGATGAGCGGTACGGTCGGGATGTCTTGCCGTGGTTCTTTATTGACGACCCCGATAATCGGCCGTACTTCTCGTCGCTCGATCTCCGAGTTACACGAGACGTGCTCTACGAATTTTTGATCTCGATCGTTGATGACCCGGCTCGGTTCGGTGATCCCGACGACGTACTTTACCGAGCGTTTGTCGGACGGTCTGATAGGTGGGCAAGGGGTCTTGACGGACTCTGCGACGAGTGGCCGTGGCTTCGGAGTATCCTGCCACTCGTCCGAGCGGCGTGCGAATCGCCGGAGGATTCGGGTATGGATCCAGTACTGATGGGACCGACACCTTCTCAGCAGCCGTTCACGACCGTAAGCAATAAAACGGTCGGATGATCCTCGGATCACGTCGAATGTGTCCCTTGAACGAACAGGGGGACTGCTCCCCGCTACTCTTCGCTTTGGTGGAGATAACGGGATCATCATATGTTTATACCTCGTTGCACAGTATCAGACAGTGTCCGAAATGAAGAAACAGGATATAACTGTCTGCGTCGATCCGTGCCCGGATACCGACACCGGTATCTTTCGGATCGAAGCGGCGGACGACATCCTCCGTCTCTTGGCCGACGCCCACGACACGGAGTTCACAATTTCTGAACTCGTCGACACGACAGGGGTAGTTCGCTCGACAGTCTGGCGGGCTGTAGATCTCCTCAACAGTATCGGTGTAGTTCGCATCCGGGAGACGCCACAGCGAAACCACGTCTCGATCGACCCCAGCCGGTTGCACAAAGACGACGCGATCCTCGCCATCGATCAGCCAGTTCCACGAACCGATCCGGACGTTCGCCGACCGAGTCATGAGGCAGTCCTCCAGACTGACGATGTAAACGATCTCCTCGGAATCGTCGTCTTCGGGAGCGTGGCTCGGGGCACGACCGACCGACAGAGTGATATTGACCTGTTCGTCGTCGTCGACGGCAACCGAACGAGCGCCCGGCGGGCCGTAACCGATGTCATCGCGGGTTTCCAGGAGCAACGATTTGACGGTGATCGGTTCGACGTCGAGCCATACGTTGAGTCCGCAGAGAGCGCTTACAGGGTTGGACCGAAGCTCCGGGAGATCTTCGAAGAAGGGATCACGGTATACGGTGATGATCGACTCCAGTCACTTCGAAAGGCGGTGTTTGCCGATGAGTAGTACCCGCATTGAGCAGCTCATTGACACCGTGCAAGCAGCGTTCGACCGCCGACCAACTGACATCGAAGCTGGTCTCGACGTCGATGACGCCGCCCTGCTCCAGCTTCGGAAAGCGTGCCGGTTACTCGCCGGTGCTGGAGTACTCCGCAATGGTGAGTACTACACGCTTGTTATCGAGGTGCTCAAAAACGCTCCGCGTTTTTGGCATCACGGAAATCCCCGATTTC
>JADFQH010000325.1:0-803 GCA_022561895.1 Methanobacteriota archaeon
GACGACGAGATGGACCGCCCATCCCTGCTTCAGGTGACGGACCTCAGTCCTGTAGAAGCGAACGAACGCGCCCACGATCATTCGGAGGCGGCCCTCCGCGCGCTCGCGCGCGTCGAGGTCGCCGATGAGCAGGCCTACGAGTATCTCAGCGATCTCGCGGAGTTCGTGGTGATTCGCGAACGATAGTTCGTTTAGAACCACCGGCCAACGCAATTATACCCGACGATCCCGTACGTACATCCAATGAGTCGACCCACTCGTAGTACCGAAATCGACGGTCCGCCCGACCGCAAAGCGGTGCTTTTCTGTCCCGTCTGCGATCACCGGAGTCTCGTCGAGGGCGACTGGATCGTCCGCGAGCGTACGACCAGCATCGAGTACCGCTGTCCGGACTGTAACGAGCTGATCACTGAGCGAGTGCATGGTTCCCACAGCGACTTCGGGCCTGACCACTCAGGTCGGCTCCGCGCGGCGTTCCAATCTGGATTCTGCAATGGCGAAGGTGAGCGTGCTCGCAAGCCCGAGTAGAGTTCCGATCGTGAGCGCGATCGCGACGTAGGGAAGGTCCTGATAGTCGAGGACGAAGGCGCTGACGGCGTGAAGGACGACCGCGATCGAGACCACGTAGAAGGGCGCGTTGAGGTAGCGCCACTCGAAGCGGTCTGCGAGATATTCGTCGGTGATCTGGCCCAAGCTCGACGTGATTCCGGCGGCGGCGAACCACTGGACCGCGCCGTAGACCAGCGCGGCGAGCACCTCGATCGTTCCCATCGTCATCTCCGCCCCGGCCGCTTCCATTCTAT
>JADFQH010000325.1:831-3178 GCA_022561895.1 Methanobacteriota archaeon
ACCGCCCATAAAGAGGAGGGAAGCGGCCACGATGTAGGTAATGAGCGTCACTCGACCCGTATAGAGGAGCTGACGCCCGCGTTCTGCGTACTCATCGACCGTTGTTTCGAGACCAAGCCCCCGAAAGAGAACGTAGAGTCCGAGGAGTGCGGAGAGGACGCCCAGGATACTTCCGGGAAGGCCCAAGAGATCGGCGACGGCGACGAGGGGGTAGATGAGCAGAAGGATGCCGATCGGGATGAGGATCGTCCCGCGGGTCTCGGGGTCGTTCAAGACCTGCTTGATCGTGTAGTACATCGACTCTAGGTCCTGGGCCTGTCGGACAACGACACGACGAACGCCGTCGACGGGGACCCGAGAGCGGATCACGGGGATGACGCTTTCGTCCTGTGCACCGTCCGTAACGATGATCGCGGAGATGGCTTCGCCGGTGGCGAGCCCGGCGAGCACGCGGTCGAGTTCGTTGCCGACATCGCGGTTGGCGCTCACGTCGGCTTTGGCGTTGCCGGTGATGGCGGCGACCTCGCAGGCTTCGCCCTCGCTCGCCAGTCGATCGTAGAGGTGGACGCCCTGAAAGAGGACGTTCACATCGGAATCCTCCGGATCGGCGGTGGCGAGCGAGACGGCGGCGGCCTCGCAGGCCTCGCGGCCGACGACCGGGGTGCTGAATCCGGTCTTCCGGCCGATGTCGTCATCGAGGTCGACACACAACACCAGCAGCATCGAGCGGAGCTACACGGGGGGTGGATAAGGACCTTCGGGACGAACAGTACAACTCTCCGATCGTTAGCGAAGAAGCGGGACCGGGGTGGGTGAGCGGTCCCGTGGGCTTCGGGCGCAATGTCAAGGAGCGTTCGGAAAGGACAGCTAGTAGCCGGCCCTCCCGATCGTGAAATAATTCGGGACGGATAAGATGGCTCTGCTTGCCTGATCACCCATTTATAACTACGACACGCGATCCTCCGCTCTTTATAGGAGTTCTCGGAGCGCTGCGTCAATTCATACCACATCAGAATAAAAATAGTATCCAGTCGGCTATATGACTCCGCATAACACGGCAGATACTGCTTGATTGGTCGTTATTCGCGTGGATTTCGTCCCTCCCGCTGTAACGGACAACCACCGAGAACTCGGCGTGGAGTTCGGGGAGCTCGGAGACGAACTCGACGGGTGTCGTCTCCCGTCACGAACGAGGAGCTTATCGAGAGCTGCGGCGACAGGGAACTCGATCTGCCGAACGGAACCGAAACACTGAGCGGGATCCTCGGCCCCCTCGAACGGGGGTCGTATCTCGACACGACGGACGTTACACAGGCGGTGTTCACCATGATCGGCGAGGGTGCGATCGGTCGGAAGTTCTACTCGGCTCGCGATCCGCCCGCGCTCGGCGAGGACTACCCCGACAACGTCTCGTTCTGAACCGGACAAACACATGGCTTTTGTCCGTCGAACGCCTTGTCCGGGTACGAAATGATCTCGAAGGGCTGTGAGCAGTGCGCAGAAGGGGGGAAGATGGTGCTCTTTGTCTACGGCTACTGCGATCAGCGTGACTGCTTTTACTGCCCACTGGGCGAGAACCGAAAGAACGTCACGCAGGTCTATGCAAACGAGCGGCCGGTCGAGCGCGATTCGGATATCATCGAGGAGGCACATCGGATGGACGCGCTTGGAACCTCGCTCACCGGGGGAGAACCCCAGGAGGCGATGGAAAAGACCTGTCGTTATCTCTCGCTGCTGAAAGACGAGTTCGGCGAGGACCATCACACACATCTCTATACGGGGATCACGGGCGGGCGCGAGAACATGCGACGACTCAGTGAAGCAGGGCTGGACGAGATTCGGTTTCACCCCCCGCTCGAACTGTGGGGTGATCTGCACGGAACCGAATGGGAGGAGATCCTGTACATCGCCCGCGAGGAAGGACTCACGCCGGCGTTCGAAATTCCCGGTATCCGGCCGGAGCCGGAGTTTCTCGAGTTTCTCGACGAAGGCGCAGCGGACTTTTGTAACGTCAACGAGTTCGAGATGAGCGACGGGAACTACCGGAGGATGCAGGAGAAGGGCTACGAACTCGAAGAGGGCCACATGAGTGCTGTCGAGGGTTCGAAAGCGATTCTCGAAACGATGGGCGATCACGAGAAGGTGTACTTCTGTACCAGCGTCTTCAAGGACGCCGCCCAACATAGAAACCGACTCAAACGAATGGCGAAAAACATTAGACGAGAGTTCGATGAGGTCAGCAACGACGGCACACTCGTCTACGGTAAAACATGGGAATCAGAATCTCGTCTACGAGATCTCGGCGTCCCTGCGGAGTTCTACACCGTAAAATCCGGGCATATCGAAC
>JADFQH010000326.1 GCA_022561895.1 Methanobacteriota archaeon
GGTTTCACCGCCCGACTGTCCGCGGAACGAAGTTCCGCGCTACTCGAATGGCCAGAGGGACTCCATCGGGAGTCCCTCGCTGTCGGACGGCTGCGATAACGAGCGGCCTTGGCGGCCATAGAAAATCGAAGATTTTCTTGGCCCGAAAAGACCGCGGAGCGGTCTTTTCTTGGACATGAAAAGGGCGAGGAAAACGAGGCGCAACGCGCCTCGGAAAAGCGAACGGCGAAGCCGTGAGCAATCGCTGCCAAGGCCGAGTGAGGGCTTTTCAGAGCAGGAGCAACGGCGAGACGACGACGAGAACCACTCCAAGCACGACACGGAGGCGCGCCGGATCCACACGATGAGCAACCTGCCAGCCGGCGACGACTCCGATGAGCTGTGGGATACCCACGAGCAGGACAAGGGGGAGCGACACCGCATCAGCCAGCGCGTAGCCAACGGTCGCAAACCCCGAGATGAATACGGACTGAACCTGTGCAACCGCGACCGCGACGAGCATCGGGACCCCAAGAACCACGAGGATCGGTACGGCGACGACGGGACTGCCGACGCCGAGTAGGCCCCCTAAAACACCGATTCCGAAGCCAATAGTGCCGATAAGAATTCGGCGCTGGCGGTCGGGGACAGTATCCAACCGGTTCGCGGGTTTGAGTCCGACGCGCTCTCGGTACAGGATGATCCCGCCGACGCTGGCGACGAAGATCGAAAGAAGGTAGCCGAAGACGGCCTCCGGAAGCAGGAGGTTGAGCTGTGAGCCAGCGAGTGCGCCGACGATGCTCGTTGCACTCAGGACGATCGCCATCTCGCGGGCGTATCCCTGTGCGAACTCGCCGGATTGGAGATAGACGAGGCTTCCCAGAAGGCCAGTTGCGACGAAGGTCGCGCTCGCGGTGCCCGCGACTTCGGCGGTCGAAAGCGGGGCGAGGCTGAATAGTGCGATCGTCACGAAGATGCCGCCGGGACCGATCGCGGTAATGCCGATACCTGCAAAGAGGGCGATCAGCGCGAGGATGAAAGCGAGTTCAAGCGATACCACATCGCCGCGTTACAGGCCGCCCCCGAAGAGCATATCGATAAAGTCCTGGACGGCAAACACCGCAAGAATGCCCGAGAGCAAGACGAGCGTCGCGTTGATAGCGTTGAACGCAAACGAGTTGGTGTACTCGCCCATCGTCTCGCTGTCGTTGACCGCCCAGAACAGCAGTGCCGCCGCGAGCGGCAGCGCGAAGATCCCGTTGTAGGTCGGAAACAGGATCACCATATCGACGACCTCGAGGTTCAAAACGGAGGCGACGAGCGGCGAAAGCACGCCGAATCCCGTGCCGCCGATGAAGATGAGCTTGAACAGTCGTCCCTCTTTGGTCGGCTCGTGACCCATCGCCTGCGGGATGATGTAGGCGGGTGTCCACATGATCGGGATAATACTATTAAAGGCCGCCGCGGCAGCCCCGGCGACGAAGAGGACCATCGCCCACGTACCGAAGACCGACACGAGCGCCTGCCCTGGTGTGATGAACGACTCCAGTTCGGTGAAACCGAGCGCTGGCAAGATCGCCGCGGCGACGATCAGGATCGCGATCGTCGTGATTCCGCCGACGGTGTAGCCGACCGCCAGATCCTTCCGCATCGTCGAGAGATCCGACTCATCGGTCCACCCTTTCTTCTCGACGAGGATCGATTCGAGGAAGAAGTTGGGCCAGAGCGCGGTCGTTCCGAGCAGTCCGGCCGCGACCGTGAGCGCGGCGGCGCTCTCGACGCTCGGGACGAATCCGGTCGCCACGGCCGTTGGATCCGCGCCGCTCGGAAGCATAACGATGAGGAACATCGCCATCAGCGCGAGCATCATCGCGATCATGAAGTTCTCGACCAGATCGTAGTTGAGTAAGCCGACGCCGATCGCGACGAACGTCGTCACGACCGCGACCGGCTGCCAAGCGATCGCCCCGCCGGTGAGAAACTCGACGCCTGCACCGACTGCGGCCACGAGTCCCAAGGTCCATGCGACACAGCCGATCGAGAGAAACAACGCAATCGCCGTTGCTCCCGCGCGCCCAAACTTCTTCCGAATGAACACCATGAGCGACGTTCCATGGATTCCGAGGCGGGCGCTCATGTCCTGGGCCATAAAGCCGAGCAGTGCCGCGCCGACGACGGCCCACAGCAGGCTGTAGCCGTGGGCGACACCGGCCTGACTCGCGATGAACACCGAACCCGATCCGAAGTAGCTCGCGACCATCACGAACGCAAGCCCGTACTCTTTGATCGCCGCCGATACCCCCTCCAACCAACTTCCTGTTGCGTGCTCCGTTGCCATTAATAGTTTAGAATAACGAGGTGTTCGTTGAGATAACCATCCAGCGATGATCCCTTACTATGTGCCGTCACTGACATCTAATGGCTAGCCGAAAATAAAAACTCCGCTTGCAGCCGTGATCTCGAGGAGTGATTTTCGTTACCGGAGATCGGAGCGTACGACGTTCGATCCGTCGTGTTCGACGACGATTCGTGATGGATACTCGTCACTGATAGTGATCGCGGCTTCATAGACCACGTCCGTCAGACACTGTGTACACAGCTCTTCGTCGGTGTCTTCGTGGCTTTCTACTTCAATACGGAGACGATCCTCGTCGATGGAAGCGGCCGAAAGATCGGCGCTGTAACAGCCGTTTTCCCCACGGATCACGCCGTCTACGACCACCGTATCGTTCTCGACAGTGACCTCGGCGTGATCCTCCCCGGAGCCACAGTCGACCGAGTGCACCTCGAAGCTCGTCTCGATCTCCGTCCGTTCATCGTCCTGCTCTTCGGCATCCGGTTCCGCATCGTTTGGCCCCCTTTCGTCCGATTCCCCCTCATCCATCTCGTCGTCCGTATCGTCCGATATGATCTCCAAACCGGGATCGATACAGCCAGCAACGCTGCCGACTGCAAGGAGTCCACAGTACCGAACGACGGACCGTCGGTTCATCGTTTTTCATTGAACTTCCTTGAATAAACCTCTGTGGGCCGATCAAAGCCGATGATAGGCGTAACCGCCGCCGACCGCACCGAACACGGCCGTGCTGCTCAGACCAGTTTCGAGAGTCGCTCGATCGGGACCGATCGTCAGTGTGTACTGTTTTGTCTCGCCAGCTGTG
>JADFQH010000327.1 GCA_022561895.1 Methanobacteriota archaeon
GAGAAGATCACGGCTCGAAAGCGCCTCGGTGACCTGCGGACTCAGCTCCCGGCCAGTCATGGGTTGGGTGGCTGTGTGCTGAGTTGATTCGATGGAGTTCGTCCCCAGTCGTCGCGTTCGTCGGGGACCGATTCGGTTCTGAGTAGCTCTATCATCGCTCCGACGGAGACCCCTCCCTCGATTTCCGTGATCTCGTTGATTCGGTCCATGTATGTGTGTACTGTCTCCATGGCCGTGTTCATCGTCGTTACACAGTCTAGCTGTATACCGCTTTCTGCCTCGCCGACACGCTGTTTGCAGCTGATCCGCCAGAGCGGACCCGCACACATCCTCGGCATCGCAGCGTCCTCGTCTACCGGTTCCGCGATGAGCGTCAGACGATCCTCTTCTCGCGTGAACGCGAATCCGTCCCGTCGTGTGGTCTCCCGTGCCCACCCACACGGCAAGAACGTATCATCTATTGGGGATTTCATGGCCCTTTCTCAGTGATCGGTACAACCGTTCGAAAACTCCCCCTTCTGCCTGCGATACCGTGGGGTTTTTATAGGGTCAGATATTCATCGGTTGTTCGCCCGATCTCATATCAGTCCGTTCCGCCGGTCGGTTTTCCGTGATTGATACGGTAGCGCTACTGAATGGGGTGCGTACGCAAGGGCCTCATACTTCCCTGCAATCACCCAATATTGGATCGATTCCATGGGGGATGAGACGATGGGACACCCAAATATCGTGGTCGTCGTTATGGATACGGCACGCGCGAAAGACACCGTTCCGGCCGACCCGTCGATCACGCCGACGCTCGCCGGTCTCGCAAGCGATGGCGTTGCATACACGAACGTCTTTTCGAGCGCGCCGTGGACGCTGCCCTCGCATGCGTCGTTGTTTACCGGGACCTACGCCTCGCGCCACGGCGCTCACGGCGGGCACACCTATCTCGACGAGGAGTTTCACACCATCGCGGAGGCGCTTTCGAGCGAGGGCTATCAAACGGTGGGGATCTCGAACAACACGTGGATCACCGACGAGTTCGGTTTCGCACGTGGGTTCGAGACGTTTCATAAAACGTGGCAGTTCATCCAGTCGGAGACCGATCTCGGCGAGGTGACGCGGGCCGAACACGCCCGCTGGAAGGCACGGGCGTTTCTCTCGCGCGTATTTTCGGGTAACCCCCTCGTAAACGGGGCAAACGCGGTCTACGAGCAGTTCTTTCGAACCAACCGCGACGACGGGGCCGCACACACGACCGAGTGGCTGGCCGACTGGCTCGAAGCGCGCGATGACGACCGGCCGTTTTTCTGCTTTGCGAACTACATCGAGCCTCACATCGAGTACCGCCCGCCCCGCGAGTACGCAGCGCCGTTCCTGCCCGACGGGCAGTACGAAACGGCAACAGCGATCCGCCAAGACCCACGGGCCTACGACGTCGGCGAGTACGAGATCACCGAGGAGGAGTTCGAACTACTGAACGGACTCTATCGGGGCGAACTGGCCTACTTGGATTCGAAACTCGGCGAGCTTTGTGAGGCACTCAAAGCAACAGGGCAGTGGGAGAATACCGTACTCGTGATCTGTGGCGATCACGGCGAGAACGTCGGCGATCACGGTTTTCTGGGACACCAGTACAACGTGTATGACTCGCTCTTGGGCGTCCCGCTCGTGATCCACGGACAGCGTTTCGAGCCGGCCAGTAATACGAACGAGCTACTCCAACTACTGGATCTGTTTCCGACGCTGCTCGATCTTGCCGGGGCTGACGCGCCCGAAGCACGCAAACAAGCACAGGGGCGGTCGCTTCTCGCTCGCGAAACCCCGCGCGAGTCGGTGTGTGCCGAGTACGTCTCGCCCCAGCCCTCGATGGAGCAGTTAGAAGAGCGATTCGGCGAGATTCCCGAGCGCGTTTACGAGTACGACCGTTCGCTTCGGACGATTCGCACGGAGGAGTACAAGTACATTCGAGGCTCGGATGGAAGCGAGGAGCTGTACGACGTAGAGCAGGACCCAGAGGAGCGCTTCGACATCGCGTCGACCGAACCCGACATCTCTACTGAACTGGCGGCCGATCTGGACGAGTGGGTCGAGTCGTTCGACCATGCAGAACGCGAGGGCGCGGTCGATATGACCGAAGCAACCAAAGGGCGGCTTCGGGATCTAGGCTACTTATGAGCGACCCAAGTGTCCTGCTTTTGCTCACCGATCAGGAGCGCTACGATCTGACGACGCCCGAATCGGTCGTCGAGACGCCGAACATCGACCGTCTTCGTGGAGAGGGGATGGCCTTTTCGCGGGCGTACACGCCGATCAGTATCTGCTCATCCGCGCGCGCGTCGTTGCTCACGGGGCTGTACCCGCACAACCACGGGATGCTGAACAACTCCCACGAGACCGACGCAATCCAGCCGAACTTGCCTGAAAAGCTGGCGACGTTCGGTGAGCGACTGGCCGAGGCGGGCTATACGAACCAGTACGTCGGCAAGTGGCACGTCGGGCGCGATCAGCGCCCGGAAGATTTCGGTTTCGAGCATCGCGGTGGGGCCGATCGCCATCACGACGCCGAGCTTGCCGGCGACTTCGAGAGCTACCGCGAGGATCTCGGCGTTGAGGTGAGTGAAACGGAACTCGAAGACCGGATCGAGACCGCTACTGGAACGCTCGTCGCCGCGACGGATCCAGCGCCCGTCGAGGCCACCCGCCCGTACTACATCGCCGAGCGGGCGATCGAAGCGTTCGAAAAGGGAATCGCGAAGCCGTTTTTCCTCCGGGTGGATCTCTACGGCCCCCACCATCCCTACGTCGTTCCCGAGCCGTACGCCTCGATGTACGATCCCGACGAGATAGCGCTACCAAAAAGCTACCGCGAGACGTTCGACGGCAAGCCCCGAGTCCACGAGAACTACCTCGACTATCGCGGAGTCCGGGAGTTCGATTGGGGGACGTGGTCCGAGCTGATCGCGAACTACTGGGGCTTTATGACGCTGATCGACGAGCAGATCGGGCGGATCCTCGATGCTGCCGAAGAGGTCGAGAACCTCTGTACGATCCACACCTCGGATCACGGCGATTTTACTGGGGGGCATCGTCAGTTCAACAAGGGACCGCTAATGTATGATGACACGTATCACATTCCACTCCAAG
>JADFQH010000328.1 GCA_022561895.1 Methanobacteriota archaeon
TCGCGGGTGCGAGCGGGACCTACGCCGCCCACACCGTTTCGTACCCCGACGTGGATTGGCGGACCTTCTCAGAGGAGTTCGTCACCGGCTTGGGATTGAAACACCTCGACCTCATCACGCAGGTCAACCCCTGTGACGACATTTCCCGACTTTTCGACGCGCTCAGAGGAGCCAATAACGTCCTGCTGGATATGAATCGGGACATGTGGCTCTACGTTTCGGATCGCTATCTCGGCCAGCGCGTAGTAGGAAACGAGACCGGCTCCTCGACGATGCCCCACAAGGTCAACCCGATCGACTTCGAAAACAGCGAAGGCAACCTCTCGAAGGCCAATTCCGATCTAACCTTTCTCGCCGACTACGTCACCACCTCCCGGCTCCAACGGGACCTCTCGGACTCGACAATAAAGCGCAATATCGGCGGAGCGCTCGCACACTGCCTGATCGGTTACGGGAAGTGCGAAACGGGATTGGAGAAGGTCACGCCCAACGAGCAGGTCATGCGTGAGGAGTTGGAGGAAAACCCGGAGGTGATCGGCGAGGCCGTCCAGACGATCCTGCGACGGGAGGGTCACCCCGATGCCTACGAGCAGGTGAAGGAGCTCACGCGGGGCAGGCGCACCTCCATCGAGGATTTCAGGGAGCTCTTTCGGGATCTCGACGTAGACGAGCGCACCCGCAAGCAGTTGTTGGCGCTCTCGCCCGCTGGCTACACCGGGCTGGCGAGCGAGCTGGTCGACGAGCTCGAGTAACGGCAAAAAGGTTTTCCTCGGTTCTCGGTGGACACGGCTGCATGCCCAACGAACAGCCGGACGAGACCGATGTCGAAGATTACAGCGTCGTCGAGGACGTGGACGGATCCACAGAGCAGGCGACGAAGCGAGAGGAAACGCCCGCCTCGCTCGAAGCCGGGCACGACCGAGGCTGTCCGAAATGCGGTCACGAGGAGACGGTCACGGACGAAATCTCGACGACCGGTTCGGGACTCTCGAAATTCTTCGGCATCCAGAACCGACGCTTTACGGTTATAGTAGTCGTTGAAACCGGTTGCACACCGTGTGGACGCTGGCGGCCAGCGCCGGGAGCGCTGGCCGCGACTCCGCACACGAGTGTGTATTGACGTTCAACGACTACTATATCTCCTGTGAGAGCTGTGGCTACTCGGAACTCTATCGCGGCCAGTCGAAGAACAACGTCGTCGACTTTTTCCTTGGGTAATAAGGTCCAGGACGACAATAGCGGGTATGAACGTCGTTTCGACCTCACCCTCCGGAACCGAGATCCTGTGTGCGCTCGGGATCGACCCGGTCGCGGTTTCACACGCCTGTGACTACCCGCCACAGGTGGCTGAGCTCCCGTCAATCGATTTCTCGCGGATTCGGGGCGAATCGAGCGCAGAGCGCCACGACCGCGTGCGGACGGTGAGCGCCGAAGGAGCAGTCTACCGGCTCGACGTCGAAACCCTTCGGAACGTAGAGCCGGACCTGATTTTGAGTCAGGAGGTCTGTGGCGTCTGTGCGGTCGATACGACGCTCGTCGATGAGGTGCTAGGCGATCTCGACGGCGATCCCGACGTAGTGGGACTCCACGCAAACAGGTTAGAGGATCTCTTTTCCTGTATCGAACGAGTGGGGAAAGCGGTCGGGCGCGAGGGGCGTGCGGCGGAACTCGTTACCGAACTCCGCGAGCGGCTCGCGGAGATCGAAACCCGGACCGAGAATCTGGATCGACCACGGGTCGCGATCTTCGAGTGGCTCGATCCACTGATCGCCGCCGGAAACTGGGTTCCTGAACTCGTTTCGATCGCCGGCGGGGAGTACGAGCTAGCCAACTCCGGCGATCGCACCGTCGAGGTCGAGTGGGAGAGAGTGATGAAATACGATCCCGAGGTGCTCGTCGCCGCGCCCTGCGGGTTCAGTACTGATAGAACGCTCGCCCGGCGAGAGGAGCTGACGGCTCGGAGCGGGTGGGAGGAGCTTTCGGCCGTTCGGTCCGACCGCGCCTACGTGATGGACGGCGCGAGCTACCTCAACCGCTGGAGTCCTCGGCTGGTCGAGGCGACCGAACGGCTCGCGGCCTGCTGTCATCCGGAGGAGTTCGACGAGTTCGCGGACGTGAAGGCGCTACCCCGAGGATCGCAGCGGACGGGACAGAGTATATAGCTGTCACCGACTACTAGTGTGTCATGGAAGCACAGACCATGCAACGAGTCGGGGCCGTGCTGGTCGCCCTTTCGGTGCTCCTGTTGATCGGGCTGTTGCCCGGCGTCGGGATCGTCCCGGACCTGCCGGGCGCGTCGGTCGCGATCATCCTGCTCGCGGTCGGAACGTTGCTGATCGGGATCGCCCGCGAGCGCCGCCCGGTTTAGGAAGAAAGCGCTTCGGTGACGATTCTGGCCGCCCGCCGGACCTCCTCGATTTCGACGTACTCGCGATCGCCGTGAGCGACCGCGCCCTCGCTGTCCGCGAGCACGCCCGGCCCGAAAACCGCGGTCGGAGCCACGCGCGTGAAGTACGAGGCCTCCGTCGCGGCGCTGAACGGGCGAGAAGCGCCCGCGCCCGCCTCTTGCAACGCCTCGACGATCGGCGCGTCGGCGGGCGTCTCGAACGCCTCCAGAAACGGGGTTTCGCGCTCGGTAAAGCGAAACTCCCAGTCGACCGCCGGGATGTGCGAATCGAGGTGGGCAGCGAGCGCTCTCTCGAACGCTTCCGTGGTTTCGGGCGGGACGCTCCGCCGGTCGAGGGTGATCCGACACTCGTCCGGTAGTTGGTTGCTCGCGGCCCCGCCCTCGATCATCGTGGGGGTGAGCGTCGGTCCGCCGAGATCGGGATGGGGTTCTGCCTCCGCGTCGAACGATTCGAGCATCGCGAGAACGCGCCCCGCAGCCGAGATCGCATTCGTCCCGCTTTCGGGTTCGGCGGCGTGGGCGTTCTCGCCGGCGATCGAGAGGGTACCTTCGAACCGGCCCCTCGCAGCGCTACAGACGTCCAACCCAGTCGGCTCGCCGACAATACAGCCATCGAACCCGAACTCGGACGCCGACAGGAGGGCGTCGGCCCCCGTCGAGATCGTCTCCTCGTCGGGCGTGACCGCGAGCGTCAGTTTTCCGGCGGGTTCGGCAGTGAGAAA
>JADFQH010000329.1 GCA_022561895.1 Methanobacteriota archaeon
ACCCAGCGATCAGCGCCATCGGCCCTGGCCGCTCATTTCGCACCCATGTGTGTCTTGACGTTCAATGGTTACTATAGTAGTCAGAAACCAAAGATCGGGACGAACCGGAAGGTGAGGTACGCGCCGATCGTCGCGAGCACGGGCACGAAGTTCTGGATGAGGATGACCCGTGCGGTCGTCGAGGGATCGAACAGGTCGGAGGCTTTTGGGATGTCCTCCACTCGCTCCTCACCGATCGCCGGGGGTCGCTCACCCTCGTGTTCTGCGGTCAGCGCCCCGACCGAAACGGTCGTTTTCTTCTCGCCTCGGACCGCATCGCTGACCGTTGCGGTTCGCGTTGCCCGCCCCCACCCGAGTCCGACGATGCTCATCGTCGCGACGATCACGAGCTGGACGGGGATGCCGATCGCAGAAAGCAGCGTCACGATCGTCGCCGAGACGACCATGACGACGACGGCCGCCGTCAGCGGGAGGTTCGTGATGTCGTTGCCCATCGTTTCGAGGGTTCTGCGGGCGATGGTGAACGCGCCGATGGTGACCGCGATCCCCGCAATGATCACACCCCACTCCATCGTGATCGCGCCGCTGCCGACGAGCGGTGCAACGGCGTTTGCGACGTTCGAGGCCCCCGAGCTAAACGCCATATAACAGCCGATCGCGACGAGGACCAGCGAGCCGGTGAGTTCCCGTCGATCGGTCCCTTCGGCGGCGTGGATCCACGGAATGCGCGAGTCCCGGTCGACGACCCACAGGGAGGTCTCACGCCGCGAGATGGCGACCCATTCGTTGATCGTCGGATAGAGATAGCGCCCGATGACGCCGCTGATCCAAAAGGCAATAACCGGCGCGACGAGCCACCACGAGACGACCTCGCCCATCGTCGCCCAGTTGAGCGTCCCCGACGCAACTCCGAGACCCGCAATCGAACCAACCGCAGTCATCGAGGTCGAGGCGGGCACGCCGAAGAGGTTGCCCGCAAACAGCGCCAGCCCGATGAAAAAGAGGACAACGATACCGGTTTCGAGTGTCAACACTGCGCCCGATACGAGCCCCTCGCCGAGGGTTTCGACGACTGCCGGACCGACGATCCACCCGCCGAGGAAAAAAAACACCGACATCAAAAGCGCCGCGCCGAGTTTCGAGATTACTTTCGCCCCGACCGCAGGTCCGAACGCAACGCCCGTCGTTGCGCCACCGATATTGTAGCCGACGAACACGGCGACGAGCACGCCAGCGAGTAACAACGTTTCAACCACTACTGGGTAAACGAACGAGGAGGGTTTAAGCGATACTACTCGGGCCCACGCAGGAACCCCCTCTCCTCGCACGCTGTGTGATGGTGTTATGATAACCGTCGATGACAGAACGCACAACAACCAACGACTGATACGGACTGTTGGAGTCCCTTCCCGCCGATCGCTCGTGCGGATCAGCGATCGGCGACGAACCGTTAGAACAGTTAGGGATTCTCGTAGACGTTCATAGATTCCCTGTTCGCTAAACGACCGACGTGGGTCAGTTGCAAGTAAGAAATTGTTCGGTTGGCTACGAGAATCCCTAAGTCCTCACGAGACCGAGCTATCGCGTTTCAGAGCTGGAGATGCGAGGTCGAACTCGGACCGGTGCGTCCCCCATCGTCGTTGCTCGGCCCCTCATACATGAACTGGGCGTTCTCGTCTACGAGGTATACCTGTCCGTTCTCGACCTCGATGTCGACCGAGACGAGGCTGGTCTCTGCGGCTTCGCCGTTGTCACAGTAGCCCGAGCACGTATCGAAGGTCGAGCCGTGTTTCGGGCAGACGACCTCGCCCTCGCGGATCACCGCACCGACGCCCTCGCGGTAGAGTGCCTGGGCTTCGTGGGTACAGCGGTTGACCCACGCTTCGACGGCTTCGCCCTCGGGGTTTTCGCAGGGGACGAGGAGGACCTCCGTGTTCTCGTCGTGGCTATCGCGGACTGTAAAGAGCCACGCGCCCTCCTCCTCGATCGTCTCGACGCTCGTCAGTCGGTGGCGACCGGTCATGGTTCTCCGTAGTACGGAGCGGGTTTAGGTTCCTCGACTTGCCTTTTCGACGACCCGTCTCGTTCGATCCAGCCCTTTTCGAAGTCCGTTCGAACGCTCTCAGAGCCAGCCCCTCGTCCGGAGGTAGTTCGCCCCCCAGTCGAAAAATGCGGCCAGTCGGCCGGTGTTTTCGGTCCACTCCCGTCGACATTCCTGACACCGGTGGCGGATCCACCCCTCGTTTTCGGGAGTCCACGAGGTGACCCGCTCGCTCTCCGAGATCGCCCGCCGGACAGGTCATTCAGGCTCCTATATCCGCATCCGCGGAGCGAACTCCCTGCTCGGGGACAATCAGCCCCTGTTCGTCGTGGATGGCCAGCCCATCAACAACGACACCCGACGCATCGAGGGCTCACACGCAGGCGTCGTGACGGGCAACCGCGTGATGGACCTGAACGCGGCCGACATCGAGACCGTTCAGATTCTCAAGGGTGCGGCAGCGGCGGCCATCTACGGATCACGTGCCGGCAACGGCGTGATTCTGATCACGACCAAGCGCGGGCAACCCGGCACCAACCGGGTCGAGTTCCGCAGTTCGCTTTCGTTTGACGAGGTGAACCGCACGGTACCGCTTCAGACGCGCTTCGGCCAAGGTTTGGACCTCGCGGCGGAAGGCGGCTCTGGCGACGCATTCGGTGGGGCTGGCCCGTATTCTTGGGGGTTGCCTTTCACGGGTACGGTGTACGACCACGCGAACGAGCTCTACAAGACAGCGCTCCGCAGCGAGTTTGGCCTGACCTGGTCCGGTGGCACCGCGACCACGGACTACTACCTTTCCCTCGGACGGCTCGACCAGGACGGCGTGATCAAAGGCCCCCAATCGTACCAGCGCACGACCGTGCGGCTGAGGGCCGGTCATGCCTTCCGGGACAACCTCCGAGTCTCGGCTAACTTTTCGTTCGCCAACAGCACGGGCGACTTCATCCAACAGGGGTCCAATATCTCGGGCATTCAGCTCGGCGCACTGCGCACCCCACCCGACTTCAACAACGACCCGTACCTCAACGATGACGGCTTGCACCGGAGCTACCGCACTCCGGATCCGACGTCGGTGACC
>JADFQH010000330.1 GCA_022561895.1 Methanobacteriota archaeon
TCAAAAGACCTGGGCCTGGCGATGAAATTAGCCCGGCAAACCGGCGTACGGGCCGCGACCGGGGCAATGGCCGACATGCTCCTGAGGGAGGCGCAGGCGCTGGGGCACGGTCGCCAGCGCAGAAACTTCCATCGCGCGCTGATGCTGAGCGAGGCGGGAATCCGCACGCCGCGACCGATCGCCTTGGTCGAGCGCCGCTGGCCGGAAAGTTGGTAGTCGAGCTTGGATGGCGCTAGGGCCGTCGGTAGATTCGAAGCGGCACTTCGAGACCCTTCGAGAGGTCTCTTCTCCCCGAGTGAGAGTCAGGATAGCACGAGCGTGTGGAACCGTAGAGAAAGCGTCGAGGTCGACATCGGTGATAGCGGTCATATGCCGAGTGAAATCTAGCACGACCGCCTCGTTGACCGCCTGTCCCGCAAGGCTCGTTCCACCACCCCGAGGAAGGACGGGGATCTCGCGCTCGGAACAGTAGCTCATCACCGCCGCCACGTCCCCGGTCGAGCGCGGGAAGACCACGCCGATAGGAGTGACTTCGTAGGCGCTCGCGTCGGTCGCATACAGCTGTCTCGAGTACTCGTCGAAACGAACGTCGCCCTTGACGCGCGCGTCAAGGGCGGAAACGAGATCGGGCCGCTCGATTTCGTTGCCCCGGTAGTCGTAGTTCGCTCTGCTGTCGGTCGCCGGATCGTGTTGGTCGCTCGTAGCCATTGTGAACTGTGTTTCCTCGTTATTGTCGCCCGCGTCGTCCCCATCTCGATCAGGTCAGCCCTGATCGAACGACTGTGGGTCGGTCTTGGATGTGCGGTAGTAACACGCGGGTAAAGATGTTGCGCGTGGGTGTCACCCAACCTACGGGTTGGGGATCGCGCCCGACTCGCGTAGCTCCTCGATTCGCTCCTCGCTGTAGCCGAGCCGTCCGAGGATCGCCTCAGTATGCTCGCCAAGCAACGGCGGCGCGTCCTCGAACCCGCTTTCCGCGCCCTCGAAGTTCAACGGGTGTTCGAGACTCGGAATCTCCCCGGTTGCGGAGTGGGAAAGCGAACCGACTGCCCCACGGGCCTCGACCTGCTCGTTCGAAAGCGCCTCGCTCACCTCGTAGACCGGACCGACGGGCAGGCCTGCCCCCTCCGCGAGCATTTCAACCCATTCATCAGTGGGGCGCTCGCGAAACGTCTCCGACAGCTCGACTTCTAACTCGTCCATGTGTTCAACCCGATCCGCGTTCTCGGAGAACCGCGGGTCCTCCGTGAGTTCGTCCCGCCCGATTTCCTCACAGAGCGCCACCCAGAGCTTCTGGTTGCCACAGGCGACGTTGAGATACCCATCGGCAGTGGGGTAGCTCTGGTACGGCGCGAGGACGGGATCCTTGGTTCCCATTCTGCCCGTTTCCTCGCCGACAAACGCCTTTGCGGCCTGTTTCGTGAGCCACGGCAGGGCCGCATCCAACATCCCCAGCTCGACGCGCTCGCCCTCTCCCGTTCGCTCGCGCCGAAAGAGCGCGCCGACGATTCCGAAGGCCGCCCACATCGCCGTGATCAGGTCGGTCTGTGGTAGCCCGACCTTCGCCGGGTCACCACCCTCCTCGCCGGTGACGCTCATGATCCCGCTCATCCCCTGGACAAGGAGATCGTATCCCGGCCGGTCGCTCCACGGGCCGGTCTCGCCGAAGGCGGAGATCGAGCAGTAGACCAGCTTCGGATTCAGCTCGCGCAGGTCGTCGTAGCCCAGCCCGAGTCGTTCTGCGGTTCCCGGTCGGAAGTTCTCGACCACCACGTCCGCCTCGCTGAGTAGCTCCTTGCAGATCTCGAGGCCTTCCTCGCTCTTGAGGTTGAGTTCGATACTCTGCTTGTCGTAGTTCACCGTCCAGAAATAGGGTGACTCTCCCTGCTCTGCGGCTGATTTCCCAGTACCATCGTACCCCTCCGTCGAGACGAAGGGCGGCCCCGAGTGGCGACTGTCGTCGCCCAAATCCGGGCGTTCGACCTTGATGACCTCCGCACCCTGATTTGCGAGCATCAGCGTGGCGAAGCCACCGGTGACAAAGGTGGTTAGATCAACAACAGTAATTCCGTCGAGTATTCTGTCCTGACTCGTGCTATCGGTTTCCATGCGTATTCAATTCCGAGTTTCAGTCTTAAACGTTCCCGTCGCCCTCGAAGGGGCGTGGAGCTATTCGAGATCGGGCCGCGAGAGTTCCGTCTCCTTTGCGGTGATGATTTCCAGGAGGGCTGGCGTTCCTTCCTCCGTCTTCTCGATCGCGCGTTCGATGGCCGCCCCGAGTTCGGCGGGATCCTCGACGCGCTCGCCGTAGCAGTTGAGCCCCTCGGCAACTTCGGCCCACTCGCCGAAGAAGGGCGTGTCG
Source organism: Methanobacteriota archaeon (assembly GCA_022561895.1). Lineage (GTDB taxonomy): Archaea > Halobacteriota > Halobacteria > Halobacteriales > Halalkalicoccaceae > Halalkalicoccus. The sequence goes on from JADFQH010000330.1 coordinate 2,363, forward strand.
TAGCCCGCCATCTCGAAGTTGTTCAAGTGAATCGAGAGCACGGGGATCTCCTCGCGCGCGGCGGTTTCGAGTTCGAGACCCGTCATCCCGATCGCGCCGTCGCCCCAGAGATTGATACAGAGCTTCTCGGGGTTGACCAGCTTCGCGCCCATCGCGAGGCCCAGTCCGTAGCCCAGCTGGGTCGTCTTTCCCCAACCGATATACGAGAGGGGTTCGGTGACTTCGAAGAAGGGTGCGAGGAAATCGCGCGGGTTGCCCGCGTCGTGGGTGATAACCACGTTCTCTTTGTCGACGATCTCGTCCAGTTCTCGAACGACGCGGTAGGGGTTGATCGGGGCGTCCGCCGAGGTGAGTTTTGCCTCCCACTCGGCGAGCCACTCTTCTCTCACTTCTTCGATCTCGTTCGCCACCTCGTCGGCTCGCCCGCGATCGGCCTCGACGCTTCCCTCGACCTCGCCGGCCAGCGCTTCGAGCGTCAGTTTTGCGTCCCCAACCAGCGAGTGATCCGAAACCACGTCCTTGTCGATGTCCGTCGGGTCGAGCGTCGAATGGACGATCGTTTTGTTTTCGAGTTCCGAAAGCGTCAGTCCGTAGGCCGTGTCGGTAAACGAACAGCCGATCCCGAAGACGAGGTCGGCCTCGCGCACGAAGTGAGCGAGCTGGCCCGGCTCGCTCTTGCTCGCCGCACCGAGCGAGAGCGGGTGATCCTCGGGGAACGCACTCTTTCCGTTGAGG
>JADFQH010000035.1 GCA_022561895.1 Methanobacteriota archaeon
AGCGTTCGGGCGGATTGACATTATGGTTTGCAATGCGGGCATTCATATCGCCGAAGATTTTTTGAAAGTAAGCGAAGAGTTGTTTGACCGTACAATCAGTACGAACGTTAAAAGTCAGTTCTTCTGCACGCAGGCGGCCGCCCGTCACATGATAGAACGAGGCGGCGGTGTAATCCTCAACACCGCCTCGACGACGCTCATGCTCTCGTTCCTCGGGAAAAACGTACTCGGTCAGTACGATCCCCTCCTCCTTGCGGAAGGCGATGGGACGAACCACGCGCTGTACTTCGTCCACCCGAACATCCGTCGAGTGGCGACCGAACTCGATGTCGATGAAGAGCGGTTCCGGCGATGGATCGCCTTCCACGAGGTGGCCCACGCCGCCGAGTTCGGCGCTGCGCCGTGGCTCTCTAGCTATCTCGAATCAGGGATGGAACGCGGTATCGCCGCGCTTGCAAACGGCCGTCTCGACCGGGAGGCGTTTCGCGAACTCGATTCAGCGATGACCGCCGTCGAGGGATACGCCGAACTCATCATGGACCGAGCGTTCGACGACGAGTACGCGGATCTGCGTGAGAAGGTCGACGAACGCCGTCAGGGCGGCGGCCCCATTGCCCAGCTCATGCGCCGCATGATCGGACTCGGTCTCAAACGCCGCCAGTACGAGCGCGGGAAGGCGTTTTTCGAGGCGGTCGCCGACGCCCGCGGGATCGAGGGTGCAGGCGTCGTCTGGGAGTCACCCGAGATGCTGCCCACAAGTGAAGAGCTCGACGCGCCCGAGAAGTGGCTTGCGCGCGTCAACTGATCCAGCGTAGCCACCAGATCAACGCCCCGCCCAGTGCTAGGCCCGCGCCCGTGACCGCCGCGGCCTGTACGAACGTCGCCCCACCCGAAAGCGCCATGATCCCCGCCGACGCGCCCACGAGAGTGATGAAGCCAACGGCCAGTCGCTGGGAGCCGGCCCGGCGTTCCGCGTCGCTCATCGGGCCGACCATCAGAGTTCCCGAGCAACGCTGACGTGCATCCCGACGAATTTCCATTCCGCTTCCACTCGTTCGAGTGTTCCGCTCCAGCGCGTCTCGAAATCATGATCCTCACTCTCATCCGTGGTCCACGCCATCCGAACCTCGTCGGCGAACCACGCGACCGACTCGCGCTCAGTGACTCGGAGATCGCGACTTGCAACCGTCCAGTCGCTCGTCGTTTCGGTCTGTTCTCGAAGCCCCTCGGCCACCTGGTTGGAGCCAACGAGTCGCTCGGAGATTCCGACTTTCACGACCTCTCCCTCGGCGAAAAATGGTTCTAAGGGGTCGCCCGAACGCAGTGCATCATAGTAGTCCTCGATTTGCTTTTCGGCGCTCATATCCCACCGTTGGTCCGAGTCGCCTTAATTTACTGGAACCCACGGTCGATCTCGGATTCGTCGACCAGTTCATCGAGTTCGCCGTTGAGCAGCTTTTCGGCTTCCTCGAACCCCTCCGCGAGCCGATCCAAGTTTTCCGGCCTCCCATACGAATCGTACTCCATCGGGCCGAACGCGGGGCTTTCGACGGCGTCCATCACGTCCTCGAACAGCGCGTCGGGCGTCGTCGGCGCATCCGCGTGGGCCTTGACCGTCTCTTCGAGCCGTGTTGCCTGCGCTTTCGCCGCGTCCTCGCTGTCGGGCGCTGATCGAACCGCAAACCGGCCGTCGTCGGTTTCGGGAAGGTAGCCCCCGATCTCATCGTCGAGCCTACGAGCGACCTGTGTGCCGACTCCCTGTACTGTAAACGGGTTTTTGGCATAGGTTTTGAGCTGGTAGACGCCCGCGTTCGGATGACCCAGATAAAGATCCTCACCCACGCCCGTCGAGCGATTTCCGGCGACCGCCCGCCAGCCATCCGGTTCGGCGTCCGACTCGATTACGTCGCGAAGGATATCCTTCCACGTGCGGATCCGCATACCCGGTCTACTCACCCGGTGTGAAAGAACGTATCGGCCAGCATGAGCTATAGTGACACACCCGAAACAGTTTATTAACTGCTCCGAGTAGAGGGAAGGTATGTACGGCTCGGGGGCGGCCTACAGTCGGAAGGCCTACGCGTATGTGACGAGACCGAACGGTGACGGCCGACAGCTTCTCGTCTTTCGCGAGCGCGAAGCGCCCGAAACCGGGATACAGGTCCCGAAGGGTGGGATCAGCGAGGGCGAGACACCGGATCGGGCGGTCAGACGCGAGCTTCGAGAGGAGGCAGGTCTCGATCACGATCGGCCGGTCTTTCATCTCGCCTCGGATCGGTATCGCCGGGGCGACGGGAAACGCGTTGCTCGCCATTTCTTTCACTTTCCGATCGAGGAGGCCCGCGACGAGTGGGCGCACGAAGTGACCGGCGGCGGCGAGGACTCGGGGCTCGTCTACGAGCTGTTCTGGCAGCCCCTGCCGCTTTCGTCCCGGCTTGCGGCGGATATGGACGCCTACACATCGCTTCTTCGAGGATAACCGACAGCGTTTTTCGCTCCACGAGCGTGGTTCGTCTGTGCAGCTGCACGGCGTCGTCGTCGATCCCGGTGAGAAAAAAACGGTGAGCACCCGCTACGGCGAGCGAGATCTCGCCAAACCGCTAGTCCGAACCGACGAGGGCGAGTTTTCCGTGACGCTATGGGGCAAATGGGCAGAAACCGCCGAGTATCTCGAAACCGGGATGAAGCTCGTCGTTACCGATGCCGAGGAAACAGAATGGCAGGGCGAACGTGGATTCGGGACCACCGGCGACTCCTACGTGATCGTCGAACCCGGCTTTCTGGTAAACGTTACCGACATCCGCTCGTGGGTGCAGTGTCCCCGAATGTACTACCTGAACAAACTTTCGGGGGTCCCACTGAACTACCCAGTAACGAAGGGGACCATCGTGCACGAGGTTTTCGGGGATCTGCTTCGAGGGATCGAGTTCGAGGAGTCGATCGCCGACCGTGTCGAGGAAGCCGGATTAGAACTCGGACTGCTCGGGAGAGATGCTGAGGAAGTTCGTGAGGAGGTCAGACAGAACGCGCGTGCGATCGATGGCTGGCTCTCACAGGGAGTGCTCGACGGGGAGGATTCGTGGCGAAGCGAGTACACCCTGATCAGCGAGCGCTTCGGCATCAAGGGTCGGGCCGACGCCCTCAGACGAGGGATGCCGGTCGAACTCAAAACTGGCAAGAACACGAACCGAGAGCCACGGTTTCCCGACAAGATCCAGGCGGCTTGCTACGCGCTGCTTCTCGAAGAGCGCGGCGGCGTCGATGCCTCACCGCCCGACACCGGAACCCTACTGTATACGAAAAACACCGCCCTCGACAGAAACGAGGAAACGGGCGACCTCTCGCCAGCGAAGGAGTTTTCGATTGGATCGGGGCTTCTCGAGTACGTTGTCCGCACTCGAAACGAGATCGCCGCGATGGAGTTCGATTCGAGCGTACCGACGGGCTATGAGGGCAACGCCAAATGCGAGTACTGTTTCGAACGGGACACCTGCATGGTCGTCTCCGGACGACTGGATCAGGAGTCGAAAGCCGGGAAGATCGGGAGCGCGATCCCCGAACGCGAACGGGAGTACTTCGAGGAGATGTACAGAGAGATCGAACGCGAGCGCGGGGCGGCCCACCGAGAGTACGCGAAACTCTGGGAGCAGGCCCCCGAGGAGCGTGCCGCGGACGACCGGGCGCTGATCGATCTCGAACCCGCGGGCGCGGTCATGCGCGAGGGGGGTCGCTGGGAGCTTCGCGCACGCTCTTCGGGAGCGGTCTCGAAGATCCGCGAGGGCGATGTCGTGCTCGCGAGCGACGGCGACCCCCTCACGGGCCATGCGGAGCTCGCGCGCGTCGAACAGTTGGGGAAAAAGAGCGCGGAACCATCGAGCGAACAAGGCTCGCGAGAGATTATCGTCTCGACTGATGAACCCGTTTCGCTCCGTAGACTCGACGTGTACCCTTCGGATATGAGCGCCGGCGGCATGCTGACCGCGCTTCACGACGCGCTATTGAAGGGCGACGAACGACGGAAAGACCTCCTCTTTGGCGACGCAGTTCCCGGGTTCAGCGAGATCGACGAGCGGTTCATCGAGAACAACGCGGCCCAGAACGAGGCGGTTTCGAAGGCGATCGCCGCGGAGGATTTCGCGCTAATCCACGGCCCGCCGGGGACCGGTAAAACCTACACGATCGCGCGAACGATCCGCGAACTCGTTTCGCGCGGCGAGCGCGTCCTTCTCTCCGCGTTTACGAACCGTGCGGTGGACAACGCACTGGAGGCGCTTTCCGATCAGGGGTTTTCGGATTTTATCCGCGTGGGAACCGAACACGGCGTACGCGAGGACATGCAGCCCTACCGTCTTTCAGGACGAGGCGAGCCCACCGAGCGCGCGCGAACCCTCCGAGAGGCCTCCGTGGTCGCTGTGACGACATCGAGCTGTGGCTCGCGTCTCATGCGCGAACAGACTTTCGACGTAGCGCTCGTCGACGAGGCTTCCCAACTGACCGAACCCGCGACGCTTTCGGCGATCAATCGAGCATCGAGGTTCGTCCTCGTGGGCGATCACCACCAGCTGCCGCCGGTCGTCCAGTCCGCTGAGACGGGATCAAAGAGCAACGAATCGCGAGATGGCGATCTTTCGCGATCGCTGTTCGAGCGACTGATCGGCGAGCATCCCGAGGCGGGTGTCATGCTCGAACGCCAGTACCGGATGGCCCAACGGATTCAGGCGTTTTCCTCGAACGAGTTTTATGAGGGGAAGCTCAGGCCTGCAACCGGCGCGGTCGCCGCCCAGCAATTCGTGGATCTCGACGGCGTTTCGGCGGACTCGCTCCCGAAAGCGCTGCAAAACCCCGTCGCGTTCATCGATATTGCGGGGGACGGGGAGGCCCACACCGATCGCGAGGAGGCCACGCGGATCAGCGAGCTCGTCGAGCGGTTCGTCGAGAGCGGGGCCAGTCCCGAGGATATTGGCGTTATCGCGCCGTTTCGCGCGCAGGTCGCGACGATCTCTCGGAAAACTCGCGAGGATGTGACGGTCGATACGGTCGATCGATTTCAGGGATCGAGCAAGGAGGTGATTCTCGTCTCCTTCGTCGCGAGCACTCCCGAGGACCTCGACGGGCCGATCTTCGATGACTATCGCCGGCTGAACGTCGCGCTCACGCGGGCGAAGAAGTCGCTGGTACTCGTCGGCACACGCGAGGCGCTCGAAGCCGACCCGCTCTACGGGAGAATGGTTAGCTGGGCGACGAGGCAGTAAGGTTTTGCAGTCGCCCGCCATAGAGGAGATATGGACGACGTGCTCAGTGCGATCGCTGCCGGGGGGGCAGGATCAGCTGTCATCACCCTTATTCTGTTGGTCACCGAGGTCACCTCCGGGTTCGGGGTTCACGTCTTTTTGATCCTCTCGGAGCTCATCGGCTTCCAGAGCGCGCTCCTCGGGCTCGTGCTCTTTTTCGCTGGCGGGATGTTCACATGGCCGCTCTTGTATATCACGCTCGGGCAGTTCCTGCCCGGCTCTGGCCCGACTCGCGGGATGGTGTTTGCAGCCATCCTCTGGCTCGGCTTCGCGCCCGGATTCAGCGGCGGGACGGTCGGTGCGGCGGCCCCGGCGTTCGCCGAGGGGGGTGCGGGTCTCCTCGTATACCTACTCGTGACGCTCTTTGCCCACCTCGTCTACGGGGCGATCCTCGGCGGCGGCTATCTCCGACTCGGTGGTTCGGAACTCGGTTCACCTGCCGTGTAGTCTTCGGTCGGCGTCGCGTCACCTGCGCGCTCGCTCCCGCCGATCGATTCGAGGACGCGTTCGTGAAACTCCTTGAGGACCGCACTCTCGTCCTCTGCGAGCACGACGTCGCTTGCAGAAAGCGTTGCCAGTCCGAACGAAAGCGGCGATGGCGAATCGACTCGCGCTGTCGTCAGCCCGATCTCGGCCGACTGTAACCCGTCGAGTACGTCCACTATTGCGCCGACGGCGAGCTTGTCCTCCAGTATCTCGCGGTAGGTTTCCTCGAGAACGGCGAACTCCGCCAGATCGCTCGCGAAGCCGAGCAGCATCTCGCTCGAAACCTGCTGTTCGCTCGCGGATTTCTCGTATCCTTTGTACCGTTTCAGGATCATCAGCGCGCGGGTCGCGTTGATCCGGAAGTATCTCTGCAAAAGGTCGGTTCCCTCCAAACTCTCACGCAGCAGCCCGCGGACCGCCTCGGGATCGATATCCCGGATTATTCCTTCGAGATCGATCTTTCTGTTGAGCGGCATGACGAGCGTAAAACCGTTGTCCGCGACCGCGACGGTGACGTTCGCGTTCGCCTCCTTTGCACACTGGTAGGCGAGCAGGCGCGAAAACCCCTCGTTGAACCGCCTGCCGTAGCCGGATCGAACGTAGTAGCGGCGCTTGTACTCCGTTCGGTCGTGTTCTTCTTCGATGGCGATTCGACCATCAGTGCTTATGCTTTCGGCCCCGAGATAGCGGATCTGCTCGTCGAACATTCGTGCCATCGCGCGCACGCTGTTGTCGTCGATCGGGAACCCTCGGAGCCAGTTTCGCACGCCGGCGGGACCCCCGTACTCGTAGCGCTCGACTAGTTCGCGTTTGAACCCGAGGATCTCCCGACCCAGATCATACGAGAGCGGCAGGCGTTCGGAAAACCACGTCGGCACGGTCGGGCGGGCGCTCGTGTGATCGACGTAGACCTTCGAGCCTCGTCTGTATCTGAACTCGAAGTGCCTGCCCCCGATGACGAAGACGTCGCCCGGATCGAGCGTATCGAGGTAGTTTTCGTCGAGATCGCCGACGCGCTCGTTCTCGGCGCGGGTAACAACGGTACAGGTGAAGCTGTCGGGAATCGTCCCGATGTTTGTCATGTAGATCACCCGCGCCAGCCGGCCGCGCTTGCCGATCAGAGCCTTCCCCACCGGGTGCTCCTCGTAGTGGTGTTCACCGTCGGGCGGGTCGTTCGTATCCCGCCAGATCTTCGCATAGACGTTTTTCTCCTCCATTCCCTCGTAATCGGCGGTGAGATACCGCATGAGCGACTCCCAGTCGCGGGTGGAAAATCCCCTGAAGGGGTAGGATCGTTCGAGGATTTCCCGGATCTCGCGCTCGGGGCGAACCCCGTTGATCGCCATGCCGTAGACGTGCTGGGCGGCGACATCCATCGCGTTTTCGGGGACGAACACCCGATCGACGAACCCCGATTCGGCTTTTTCGAGCATTACCGCACACTCGATCAGTTCGTCCCGGTCAAGTGCGATCACCCGGCCCGTCACCGTCTGTCCCAACCGGTGGCCCGCTCTGCCTACGCGCTGGAGCAGCGAGGCGACTGACTTGGGAGAGCCGACTTGCACGACGAGATCGACGTGGGGCATGTCGATTCCGAGCTCCAAACTCGTCGAGGTCGTCACCACGTCGAGCACACCGGCCTTCAATCCCTCCTCGACATCCTGTCTCGCTTCCGTCGAAAGGCTGCCGTGATGACAGCCCGAGTCCGTCTCGTCGTACGCGAATCGCTCACGGAGGTTCTTCAGGACGCGTTCGGCCCCAGATCGGGTGTTCGTAAAGACGAGGGTGTTTTCGTGGGTTCGTATGAGTTCGTCCAACTGCTCGTAAAACCGGCTCTGGACGAGTTCTCTGGACGTGTTGATCAGGTTATCGGTCGGACAGACGAGTTCGAGATCGAACTCGCGGACGAACCGGGTGTCGACGATCTCGTACTCCCTCGGTGAACCGTTTTCCCTGCCTACCAGAAACTCCGCGATCGTCTCGAGTGGTTCGACCGTCGCCGAACAGCCGATCCTCGTCGGAGACCCTTTGGCGAGATCCTCGATGCGTTCGAGGCTCACACTCAGGTGCGTGCCGCGTTTGTTCGCCGCAAGCGAGTGGATCTCATCGACGATGACGTACTCTACGGTCGAGAGTTTCTCCCTGAACTTCGGGGAGTTGAGCAGGATGGCGAGCGTTTCGGGGGTAGTGTTGAGGATGTGGGGCGTCTCGTGGAGCATCTTCTGGCGCTCGCTGCTCGGGGTGTCGCCGTGGCGGATCGCGTGGCGAATATCGCAGTTCTCGCCGCGTTCCGCAAGCGTTTCGGTGATCTCTGTGAGGGGGACCTCCAGATTTCGGTGAATGTCGTTTGCGAGCGATTTCAAGGGCGAGACGTACAGACAGTAGACCGAGTTTTCGAGGTCGTCCTCCCGGTCGCGGGCGATCAGGTCATCGATAACCGCACTGAAGGAGGCGAGCGTCTTTCCCGACCCCGTCGGCGCACAGATCAGGGCGTTTTCCCCCTCCTGTACCAGCGGGATCGCCTCGCGCTGGGGCGGGGTGAAAACGCCGCCGTTTTGGGGAACGTACTCGCCGAACTGTTCGACCCACCACTCCTGTACCGCGGGCGAGAGCGAATCGAGAACAGCGAGATCCGTCACCGACGCTGGATCGACACCTTGAGCGACCAGTCGCTCGCATGCTCCCATCGTCCGTGGTTTGGCGTGGGTATACAAGTGGGTTCGGCTGGCGCGGTGAAAGTGTACCGTCGGATAGCGGTGTTGGAGATATTCGCTGGGACAAGTCTGCGAATTCTCCCGATCGTCCGTCCGACGGTGTGGAAACGGCGCGCGACCGAAGGGGTTTCGACGCTGGCGCGCTCGCTTTCAGTATGCAGATTACGTTTCTCGGCACCGGCAGCGCCATGCCGACCGGCGAGCGGTTTCAGACCGGTTTGTTGCTCGAAAACAACAGTAGAAGACTGCTCGTTGACTGTGGCAGCGGCGTGCTACACGGCCTTTCCCGGACGAACGTCGGCTACGAAGGCGTCTCATCGATCCTTCTGACTCACCACCATCTCGATCACGTCGCCGACCTCCTTCCCCTGTTGAAAGCCCGGTGGCTCGCGGGCGAAGAGTACGTAGAAATCGCCGGGCCACGGGGGACGAAAGCGCTCGTCGATGGGCTGCTGGACGTTCACGAGTATCTACAGGATCGCGTCGATCTCACAGTCAGGGAGATCGGTCCCTACGGGTTCGAGATCGGCGGTTTCGGTGTCGAGGGTTACGAAACGCGCCACTCGATGTACTGTTTGGCCTACCGATTCGACGAAATATTCACCGTTAGCGGCGACAGCGAGGCGTTCTCCGGGCTTGCGAACTTCGCCGATGGCTCCGCGGTGCTCGCACACGACTGTTCGTTTCCCGACGACGTGGATGTCTCGGGCCACCCCACCCCCGCCGAACTCGGCGACGCACTCGCGGGCCACGAGATCGGGCGCGTCTATCTCACGCATCTGTATCCCCATACTAACGATCGCCACGAGGAGATGCTCGAATCGATCGGCGAGCGATACGACGGGGACGTGCGCTTCGCGGAGGACGGGCTGAGTCTGACGATCAGTTGAGTTTCGGAAACGCTCCGGCTATAGGGATTATCGCAAAGACTCATAGAGTTCCCGTCTACTAACCGACCGACGTGGACCGTGCGAGTGCAAGAAACGATCCGGCTGGTTGCGATAATCCCTATAGATCTCGTCCGAATAGCTGTTCGGTAGCGATACGACTTCTACCTGCTTGTTGATCGGAACAGCGTCAACGATCCCGATCATTGGAGCCGGTATCTGAGGAGCGCCGCGACCCCACCCAAGTTCTTCAACTGCTTTGCGGGGTCGAACTCGCTCGAAAACACCACTACGCCGCCGCCTTTCTGTTCGACTTCAGTGATGAGGTCGTTTACGTCCAGCTCCCAGTCACCGGAGCCAGCGCGCTCCTCGCGCAGGCGTTCGTCGGTGATCAGGAGGGTTTCGACCGCGCCGAACTCCGAGGCTTCCTCTACTTCCTCGATCCCGTAGGCCGCTTTCGCACCCTCCCCGATTCGCCGGGTTAGCTCGTCTATCAGTTCGGCTTCACGGGCGATGCGGGTTTCCGCCTGTACGTCCTCGACTGCACCCCGTTTCAAGACTTCGTGAACACCGCGATCCCCAACGCCGGAGGTATCGACGATCGTGATCAGCTCGGCGATCTCTTGGGAGCGCTCCTCGATGTAATCATAGGCGTCCTGTTTGGTGAATCCGGGCCCTGCGAGGATGATCGCATCGACGTCCATCCGCGAGAGTGCATCCGCGATATTCGAGAACAGTTCCGAGCGTGCACGCGAGAACTCGCCCTTTCCGGTTGGTCCCGAGAGCGTCGCGCGCTCTTCGGTGCCGTACTGGGCAACCGTATGAATATGGGCTTCGCCCTCCTCGACCGTGACGATCGCCACGTCGGGGGCTTCCGCGGACTCCTCTGCCTCCTCCAAGCGCTCGCGCTGGTCGGTCTTGAGGAGCTTCTCGACTTCGAGTTCGTCGTGTTCTTCGATATTCAGGGTGTGGTAGTGGCCGAGCTGGTCCTCGCGGGAGGCCCACGTGATCTCGCCTCCCACCCGAAGACGGTTCGAGAACTTGTGAAACTCCACGTCGGAAACGGCGATGGTCACGCGCATCGGTTCGCGCTCGCCACCCGTATCGCGCATCTGATCGTCGTTTCGCTGCACCCGGCGAGTGGTGTCCGCGGAGACGAGATCGGCGGGTTCGAGGATGTATGTGAGATGCCAGAGATCGTCCAAATGTTCGGGGACGAGGGTGAGGCGCTCTTTGCCTCCCTCGACGGGCTGGCGGCTCTTGATCTGCATAGACGAACTCCGAACTCGGAGGGTAAGTGTCCTGCTCTTCAGCGAGCCGCTTCGTACGCCGCCGCAAGCCGCCGGGTTGCGATAAGCAAAACGATCCACCAGATGAGCGGCGCGAAAATCGTCCCGAGAACGGGGACGAACTCGACAACGCCACCGAAAAGCCAGCCCGCTGCAAGTATGAGTACCGCACTCGTCCAGCCGATGAAGTAGGCGGCGTCGGTCCCGACCGTGAGGAACGATTCATCGGGAACCGTATCGCGAACGCCGCCGTCCGCGTACGCACACAGCGCGATCGGGAGGACGTACAGCCCGACGAGAACGATAAACAGTGTAACCGTCGATCCGGTCAGAAAAAGGATCGACCCACTCCCTGCGGGATCGATCGTCGTTTCGGTCACGAGCGAGATCGTGATTGCGCCGACCGCAAGCGGGATCGCTCCATAGAGAAGACAGATGGTGCTTGCGGCGACACTATCCGAAAGGAGTGAGCGGGGCGAGACGGGCGGAAGTGTTGGTTCTTCGTCAAGCGTCGCCCGCACGACCGAAACGAGGTACCCGAGTGCGGGCACGACCGAAAGCACCGGGAGAAAGAGCGAGTGAGCGAGCAGGCAGATCCATCCGATGAGCAGGGCTTCCTCGGTGTGTTCTCCTCGAACGTAATCGAGGAACGATCTCATTCTCGTTCATCCGTCTCCCAGTCGGGCCAGCCCTGTTCTGCGTCGAGTTTTCCGGTACGGGTTTTGAACACGGCCGACTCCTCGATTCGGGGGATCGTTTTTTTATCGACGGGTTCGGCGAGTCGCTCGGTCGCGGGGACGAACCGATCCGGCTGTGTTTCGTACACAGGCTCGACTGACTGCCGGTGGTTGGTTGGGTTGAGTGCTTCATGGAGCCCGCGGCCATACAGGTAGTACCGGGCGACATCGGCATAGAAGCCGACGAACAGCCCGATCAGAACGAACCACAGCGAGCCTTCGAGCGCGCCGCCGACCAGCCAGACGGGGATGGATAACAGCCACGCGATCGCGTACGCTTTCGAGAGACCGGCCTCCCTGAGAATAGCGAGATCGAACGCCGCCCGCAGACGATCCTCGCGCGCGAAGTTCGCGAGCGCAAGCGGCTGGACGTAGGCATAGACGAGCAGATAACAGACCGCAAGCAGTGCGGTGATCGCGGCAACAACGGCGACAACGGTTTCAGCTGCTGTGTTGCCCACGGTAGCTTCGCTCGCGGCTAGCACGACGAAAAACACGCCCGAGAGGATCACAAACGGTATCGTATAGACGAGGCTGACCACGAGAAACCGACCGCCATCGCCGATCAGCCGTTTCCCCTCGCGAAAGCGCGGTGGGTCGGGATCTCCCGCCGTTGCCCCCCGGAGAACGGCGACGTAGTAGCCAAACAGGGCAAGCCCCGGAAGCAGCGCGAGCGGGAGGATCACGAGTCCGATAACCACCACCGAGAGGGCGAGTCCGATTAGTCCGAAGAGAACCGAAAGAACCGGCAGCAGTCCACCGACGAGAACCGTCGTGAGCGCATCCTCGCCACGGGCGGGATACTCGATCGCGTCGCCTAACATCGTTTGGCACTGCTCGCCGAACCGATATAAATCGGGATCATTTCTCGACCGTTCGACTGCCGCCCGCGGGGAGGAACTCTTGGATCAGATCGGGGCTTGCCACCTTGCGGACGAACGTCGTATCCGCAAAGCGCTCGCGGAAGGTTCGATAAACCATCTTCGCCATGTCGTTCTGGGCGTAGCGACCCGGTTCGATCTCGATCGCCGTCTCCGCACGCGGGACGATCGCTGCGGGCGGTCCGCCGATTACTCGAGTTGTTGGCTCGCAGGTGATTCCGACGGCGACGCCGACCTCGGTGTCCCGATGGTAGGTCCGATCGCCGCGGATCACGAACCCACCTTTCTCGATATACTCGCCGCTTTCGGGTGTTTTCGAGACCTGATCGGGTGTCACCGAGTACGCATCGTCGGCGAACCGGCCCTCCTTCCACACCGAAGAATACGATACGGCGAACTGTGCCGTCTCTCGGATGCTCGATTCGGGAAATTCGATCTCCCTTGCGGGCTCGCTCGGGCCGGTTGCTTTCAGGATCGTGACCGGTCCGCCGTGGGCCTGCGTGTGGAAGAAGCGGTCGCCCCGGTCGAGATACTTCTTTACGAGCGCCTCGTTCTCGTCCGCGTTTCGCCCGCCGATCACGAGAAAGCCGTCGCTCGTGTGAAACCAGCGAAACTCCTCGTACCACTCTTCTCCCTTTCTGACGGGGATCGATGCTCTGGAAAGCCAGTCGATCGTTTCTGGCTCTTCGTCATCGTTCTCATCGTCCTCGGGTCCGCCTGCCTTCCACTGCTGTTTGCGCTCGCGGAGCGCGTCGAGCTCCTCGCGGGTCTCGGAAATCGCCTCCTTTGCACCTTCCTTTTTCTTCTCGATCCGTTTCGCCTCGGTGTAGAGCCTGTCTGCGTTCTTCTCGACGCCGTCCTTCACGTCGAGTGAAACGGTGCTATCCCCGAGATCGACGCTGACCATTCCGTTTTCGGGATCGAACCCCTGTACGCTCTCTGCCGCGTCGATCCCCTGTTCTTTGCCCCGCTCGAACGTTTCTTCGATCTCGTTCCATCCCCTCCCCTCGGAAAGCGCGTTTCTGATCGTCGTCAGGATCTCATCGACCAGCCCGTAGTTCGCATAGACGAGTTCGGCCCGCTCGCGTTCTTCTTCTGCTTGCTCCTCGAACCCATCGATTGCACCTTCCTGCTGGTCGATGATCCGCTGTTGTCGTTCGATCTCCTCGTCGAACTCCGGGCTCGTATCGGTCTCTTCGTCCTCGGTTGTGTCGAGTTCGAAGAAGTACGCATCGAGCGCTTCGTTAAAACTCTCATACGAGTCGCTTTCGAAATCCGCGTGCTCTTCGATCGCGAGTGGCGTCACGTCCACGAGTTCCGCGCTATCGTCGTCCTCGCGGTAGATCCGCGGGTCGAACCGTTTTTCTTTGACTTCGCTTGCGAGCCGCGAGAGGGCATCGTACAGTTGCGAAAACTGCTCCTCGCTTGCCTCTTCGACCGGCGTTTCCTTTTCTACGCCCGCACGGGTACAGACTTCTTCTGCGTAGAGTCCACCGAGATTGAGCTGAGTCGCAAGGGTTCTGACGAGATCGGCGTCCGACTCTTCCATCAGCATCGTAAAACGCTCTTCGTCGAGTTCGAGCGGGTTCACCCGCGTATCGGGAAACTCGTAGCGTGAACCGGGTGCAACGGTGCGGGATTTCAATCTCACGGTGTCGAGTGAGTCGATGACGTGGCGCGTCTCGTTGCAGGCCGCGACGTTGCCCTGTCCGAACAGCTCTGCGATGATCGTCGTGTTCCCGTCCTCGCGTTCGAACTCGAACGAGAGAATCCGGTCGAACTCGTACTGGGTAACTCCCACAAAGTCCGCGCCCGAGAGGCGGTTGCGAAGCATCTTCGCGAAATCCGGCGGGCGACCCGGTGCATCTGGGACGTGTTCGGGGACTGCGATATGAGCACGTTTTACCTCACCGACCTCGATCAGCAGTTCGACCCGTCCCTGCTCGAAATCCCGCAGTTTGAGCCGGAGAAAATCGTCGCCGTAGAGGTAGGCCTTATCGACCTTCGCGCCCTTGTACTCGTTGAGTTCGCCGACCAGCGCCGCGAGATCGATGCTGGTCAGCTCCCGTTTCTGGTCCATGGCATTTACTCTCGGGTCACGAGAAAAAGGCGTATCGTTCCACGCAACGCCCGTTCTCAAACCGTATATGAACTGCCGTCCTCATCAGGCGTGACTGATAATAGCAGACACACTCTACTGGAGAGTAGCCCGCAAGGTCACCGATACAATCCTGTACTGCCTTTCGGGCCGTCAGAGGCATTCGTGATAGACCATTACCGGCGTCGGGTTCGCTCTCATGCGCACCATACGTGACCAACGTCCTCGGAGAGATGCCCACTGCCTCAGCCAGTGATATCTTCGTAAGCCCACGACGACGACGCGCGAGGTCCAACCTGGAAGGATTGAACGTTCTCGCCATAACCTTAAGCCCTCTTTTCCACCGGTACGTCGATCTCCCCGCTATCCCCAGGGGTATCATCGACCAGAGTCGCCCCGCGCCCTACGGTTCCATCACTTGGGGGTGGGAGAATGATGCGCTCTTGCCA
>JADFQH010000036.1:0-10926 GCA_022561895.1 Methanobacteriota archaeon
GAGGAGAAGGATCGCTGGGAGGCAGATACGTTCACCAACGTCTACCTCGGACCCGAGGAGTTAGGTGAGAACGGCGCGATGCTCGAACTCACGCACAATCACGACGGCGGACCCGAGGAGATGGGCGACGCGTGGGGGCACATCGCCGTTCGCGTCCCCGAGGGCGAACTCGAAGAGTACTATCAGCAGCTCATGGACGAGGGCATCGAGGACTACCGCGATCCCGAGTCCTGCGGCGGGCGCTACGCCTTCGTCAAGGACCCCGACGGCCACGAGATCGAGATCGTTCAGCGCGATCCGGATCAGGGCGCGCTCTGGTCGATCGATCACACGATGATCCGCGTCGAGGACGCGGACGATGCCCTCG
The DNA here is from genome assembly GCA_022561895.1 of Methanobacteriota archaeon. Classification (GTDB taxonomy): domain Archaea; phylum Halobacteriota; class Halobacteria; order Halobacteriales; family Halalkalicoccaceae; genus Halalkalicoccus. The sequence continues at coordinate 368 of JADFQH010000036.1, forward strand.
GGTGGTACACCCGGAAGTTCGAGTACACCCATACAGGACGCTGGGAGGCCGACTCCTTTGCGAACTACTTCATGAAGCCGGAAGGAGCGAGCGACGAGGAGATGGCGCTCGAACTCACGTACAACTACGGCGACAACACGTACGATCTCGGCGATGCGTGGGGCCATTTCTGTGTCCGTGCCGATGATCTCAACGAGTTCTGGGACGACCTGATGGTTCGGGACGCCCCCGACTACCGCGATCCCGAATCCTGTGACAACAACTACGCCTTTACGAAGGATATGGACGATCACGAGATCGAGATAATCGAGCGCGATCCGAACGCGACTTCGCTATTCCCCGGCTGAGGCCCTGTGGTTTGCGGTGGCGGACCGCAAGCGCTCCGCGCTCGCGGCTTCTTCACGAGCGAAGCGAGTGAAGGCTCGTCACGGCTTCGCCGTGACGGTGTTTTTGGAGGATATTTTTGCGGCCATTGCCGGACTACGTCCGGCAAGCAATCAGAAATCTTCGATTTCCTTTGACATCCGAGCGGGCCTTTGGCCCGCGAGAAGACGGCGGCGAAGCCGCCGTGAGCAGAGAGTGGTTCCCACAGCGCGGCCTACGGCCGCGCGAGGAAACCCGAATCGGAAAAAGGTCCACGCAGAAGGTCCACACGAAACAGCACGCTTTTCATCCTCACGCGAAGTGGTTCGACAGATGACGACGCTTCGCGAGCTGCTTGTTGCCCTTGCTGCCGGTATCGTACAGGGTCTCGTCGAGTGGTTGCCGATCTCCAGTACGGGAAACCTCTCGCTGTTTCTGACTGCCGTCGGAACCTCACCGGATATCGCCATCCAGCTCGCGCTGTTCTTACAGATGGGCACGACCGTTTCTGCGGCGATCTACTATCGGGACACCATCCGCGAAGCGGTTCGGGCCGCACCGGGCTGGCGACCCCAGGGGGCCTTTGAGGACGCAAACGCCGATACGAGTTTCGTCGTCGTTGCCTGTCTCGTGACCGGTCTCGTGGGAATCCCACTCTATATCACCCTGATCGATTTCGCGCGCGAACTCACCGGCGGGCTGTTCGTCGCGATCATCGGCGTTCTCCTCGTTCTCACGGGCTTGCTCGAACGCGCAAGCGAGTCCATCGGCGTCAGCGGGAAAGAGAGCCCCGATCTACTGGACGCGGTTCTCGTTGGTGCGATCCAGGGTGTTTCGATCCTCCCCGGCGTCTCGCGCTCGGGGACGACCGCGAGTATGCTACTTTTTCGCGGCCACGTCGGTCCCTCCGCGTTTCGACTCTCGTTTCTCCTCAGTATTCCGGCGGGAATCGGTGCTGGTATCCTGATTATTCTCGATGACGGCGTTCCGACGACCGGTCTCGAAGCCGTCGTTGCGCTTCTCGCGAGCGCGGTCGTCGGCTACGCGGCGATCGACGCTATTATGAAAGTCGTCCACCGGGTCGACTTCTGGGTGATCTGTCTCGGACTCGGGGGATTAGCGATCGGCGGTGGCGGTCTCACCGCCCTATTCTGATCGGGCGAGCAGAAGGGCCAATAGAAGAATCCCGAAGAACGCACCCGCTGTGTTGATGAGCATATCGAGATAGCTGAAGCTCCGATAAGGAATCGGATACTGGACGAACTCGATCAGCACACCGTAGAGACTCGCACCGACGAGCGCGAGCGTGTTCGCAGAAAGCGCCCTTCGACGGGTGAGCAGAGCGAAACCGAGGAGTGTGGCGAGGACGGCGTAGCCAACGAAGTGAAACGGAGCGCTCGTCGGCACACTGCCACCTTCCTCGGGAACCGCTTCCGGAATCGGAATCACGGAGACGACGAGGATGGCACTGGCAATCAGCACGACTGCGATCCACCGACTTCGCGGAGAGCTGCCAATCGCCTCAATCGAGGGGAGCAAGCGCCGCTGGCGCATCGGTGAACGTCCGCAGCGACTCGGCTTCAATGTGGTGAAGCTCGCCCGGCAGAACGAGAAGGTGAAGCGGGTCGCCAAACTCGCGTGTCGAGAGGGAGTCAAGGGAGTTGGCTGCAACGACGGGCTCCGGACTCCCGGCGCGGGCCACGACGACCCCGAGACGATTGCCGTACGCGTCGGCGAGCAGTTTGGCGGCAACGTCGCCGGACATGTACTCGTCGCCGTCGCGTCTGTTCGTCATATCCGGACCGATCTTGATATCGAGGTAGACGAGCGTGTGTAGCCCCCTCTCGGTGTTGGCGTCGATGGTTCGGGTGACGCTTTCGGGTAGGCCATCCGCGCGATGAGCGTAGGGAAACGGGAGCGTCGTTGCGGGACCGAAGCGATAGTTCTGTAGCCCGGTTAGCGAACTTGCCGCGGCTTCGGCGGTCGTACCGTGGATAACGTGCGTCTCGATCCCTCGGTTCGCAGCCCGAAGCCGCAGATCGACGTGCGTCGTCGAGATCATCGGATCGCCCGCGGTCAGAAACGCCACGTCCTCGTGCTCTGCAGCGTCGAGTATCGGTTCGGGATCCCCCTCGACGCCCGCGCGATCCCGGAGCTCGATATCGATCCCGTGTTCGGCTTCGAGCGTCTCGATACTAGTGCCGACGAGCCGACTCGTGTACTGCTCGATAAACGCCCGATCCACGGCTCTGAGCGCGTCACGGCCCTCGACGGTGATCGAGCGCTCGTCGTAGAGACCGAGTCCGATGAACGTGAGCATACGAAGGACTCGGAGAGCCGGCCGGTTAAACAGCATGTTCGCGAGAAACGCCAGTCGTAAATCGGCGGCCCGACTGCGTTCTTACATGAAGCTGCCGTGTGTCCGGGTCGAACGCGAACAGGGGGAAGCGACACGGGCGGCACTTGCAGAACGCGGTGTGCTCACACACGACGCCGAAATTGTCGAACACGACGGCGTTCTCTACATTCCGATCACTGATTCGAGTGGACTCGATGAGTACGAGATCGTGGTACGAGAGGTTCCGCGCAGGGAGCAACCCGAAATGCCCGCCGATCTCCTTGGATTCGAACCGAGCTACGAGCGTCTCGGGGGGATCGTCATTCTCGATGAGGACGACGCCGAGCGCGCACGCGAGATCGCTCGGGCGGTGATGGGCTCTTCGCTTCCCGTCGAGACGGTGCTCAATCGCGCCTCGAAGGTGCAAGGTGAGCTTCGCGTGCGTGAATGGGATGTTCTCGAAGGGGAAAGTACCGAAACCGTCCACCGCGAGTACGGCTTCGAGTACGCGCTCGATCTCGCGGCGGTCTACTTCTCGCCGCGGCTCGCTACCGAACGCCATCGCGTCACCGAGCAAGTTCAGGAGGGCGAACAATTTTTCGACATGTTCGCCGGTGTTGGCCCGTTCGTCATTCCCGCAGCGGCCCGTGGTGCGCAGACAGTCGGGGTCGATCTCAACGAGCGTGCAATCGAGTATCTATGGGAAAACACACACCGAAACGGCGTTTCTGATCGGGTGACGGCGATCCATGGCGATGTCCGGGACGTAGCGGCGGGTTCATCGGACGAACGTCACTCATCCGGCGGTGTTCGAGACACCGTCCCCGAGTACACGGGGTGGGCAGACCGGATCGTGATGAACCTCCCACATAGCGCAGACGACTTTCTCGACACCGCCGTCTCGCTCGCGGGCGAGGAGTGTCTGATCCACTACTACGATATTGCCCACGACGAAGATCCGTTCGGACCGGGCGAGCGCGCGATCCGTGAGGCTGCAAACGAGTACGAGGTCAGTGTCGAAAACCGGCAGGTTGTTCGGTCGTACGCGCCCCACGAGCTGAACGTCTGTCTCGACGTGCGGCTGTTCTCGTGACCGAGACGAGTCACAACGTTTAAACAGGTGTTGGCGACTATCTAAGAACGAAAGCAAAGCGCAGTGTGCAAGTCCGCCGGTGTAGCTCAGCTGGCAGAGCGATTCCTTCGTAAGGAATAGGCCAAGGGTTCAAATCCCTTCACCGGCTTCTGGAAAAAGGCTTCAAAACCTTCAACAGGCGATTTTTCTGCCGATACATCTCTTCCGGGTCTAAATTTTCTATTCGCTACGTTTACAGAGGTTTCTTGCTCCGTTGATATCGGGTTTTCGATGGATTCCGAGCACAATAGCCGTTAGGCAGGGTGCGAAATGAATACGAGCCATAGTTGCGTATGATCTACTGAAGATACTCTTGAGCGGCCACCTCAAACGTACTGAGTTTTCGTCTCCTTACGCGATATGAGTAATTTGATGTCAGTACTATCGGACCATTCTCACGGGTCGTACGCCGACCTTTTTCGGTCGTGTTCGGATGACAGATCCTTCTCGACTTCGAGAATCACGATATCCCAATCGGGACGCTCCGCCGTGGTGCGACATTCCCATCCACCTTCGATATCCACACCGTTTGCATACGCTTCCTGAATTAAGCTGTTCAATGCGTCACTGAACTCTTCGTCCGTCGCTACCGTTTGATCCGTTGTATCTGATGTATCCATCTTAATTCAGCAAGGAAAGCCCCGCCGTCGTCGGGCGTAGCCCAACTGCTTGAGGGACCTTCGGTCCCTCTCCGTTTACGGCGGAGAGGATGTCACGACGTTCTCCCTTCGCCGAGTGACTACCTCCGTCAAGTGGATAGTGCTCTTATAATTCATCTGTCAATGTGGTGTTCTAGACGGTTCGTAACACCTCTTTTTTCTTGTAGCCTATATCACTATTGTAATATTATTATCAGCATTCTGGTATACCAAGCTTTCGGAGAAATATGGTATACCATGCACCCTTCTTTTACGTTTGATAGCGGTATCTAGCAAAACAACGTACGATGAGTGTCATTGCTGAACTCACGATTCCTGGGGATGATTTTGGGCTCGGGCGGACACTTGAGGTAGACTCAGGGATCCTAATCGAACTCGAAAGCATGGTTCCGATGGGAGAAAACGCGATCCCGTTTTTCTGGGTCTACAACTCCCAGCGAGACACTTTTACTGCATTACTCGATGACCAGGAGTTCATCGACGATATCAGAGAGATCGATGCATTGGACGGCAAAACACTGTATGCCTTGGAGTGGAAAGCCGAGACGGACAAACTGTTTAAAGGGATCCAGCAGCAAGACGCACAGGTCCTCAGCGCAACCGGAACCCCACACAGGTGGGAGTTCGAGTTGCGCTTTCCAACCCACGAGGCACTCTCGGAGTTTCAGCGCTACTGTGTACATGAAGATATCGCCCTCAACGTCGCCCGCATCTACAATCCAACACGACCGGACGGTGGCCCGTGGTTCGGCTTGACGCCGGTGCAGCGTGAAACCCTGTTACTCGCCATCGATCGGGGCTATTACGCCATTCCTCGACAGTGTACGACGCTTGAGCTGGCGGACGAGCTCGGCGTCTCCGATCAGGCAGTCACTGAGCGACTTCGGCGAGCGATCGCCACCCTCGTATCGAACACGATACAGTTCTCGTCATTCGATATGTAGAAAATTCAATGCTATCTATCGTGAATAATCCGAACGATGGGAGGTGCTCATGTGACGTGTGCAAACGTCACCTGTGTCAGAGGCACGGACACCACCCCGTCGTTATCCTCCCATCACACCCGGAGTCTGGTGTCCAGTTCAGGGTATTCGGACTACATGCATAATCGGACAGGGTGGTATACCAAGGATCCTATAGCGGAGGTAGCAAGCGCTTGCGTGCTACTATTAACGCTGTCCGCTTGCTGTTCTCTATGAACGTTATCGCTGAAATCCAGATCGAGGGGGGACTTCGTTCTCAGTGAACCCCTCCGGGAGCTCCCGGAGGTCCCCGTGCAGCTCGAACGCGTGATCCCCGCCGGGAATCGAGCAGTACCGTTCATCTGGGTCCATACTGAAGACCCCGATCCAGTTGAACAGCGCCTTCGCGAGCCTCGATTGATCGAGGCAGCCACGCAGCTCGATACGTTTCCGGACCGAACGCTCTATCGAATCAAGTGGTCGGAAGAACCGGACAGCGTTTTCGAGGCGATCAGTTCCCAGCGGGCTGATCTCCTCGATGCGGTCGGTGTTGGAGAGTCGTGGACGTTCGAGCTGCGGTTTCCAACCCACGAATCGCTGTCGGAGTTCCACGCTCACTGTAAAGACGCGGGTCTGCCGATCGCAGTCAACCGGATCTACCGACCCAGTGATTCGGAGTCGACCGCTCGCTACGGGCTGACTGATGCCCAGTACGACACACTCGTAAAAGCGTTTGAGGAGGGGTATTTCGATATCCCACGAGAGATCGTGACCAAAGAGTTAGGCGCACAACTCGGGATTTCGGATCAGGCGGTGACGGAGCGTATCCGGCGAGGTATGACGAACATTCTTACACATATTCTCGTCGTGTCTGACGGAGAGTCTGACACGTAGTGTCGGCTCTCGGGGCGCGTGAGTCCGGACTACTGTTGTGAACCACGACCGACGCTACTGCCGTTCGATACCATCATCAGCCGTTTGTATAAGAATACGCAGAACACACGGCCCACCAAGAGCGTACCACGGAATTTTCGAGAAAATATACGAACTGTCAGTTCGTGGGGTCAGACGTGCCATCTGCAGGGTTGTTTGGCGCGTTGGGTCTGGTTGTCCCCGAACGTCGTGCAGCTGTAGATACGATCATGCTAATGCTCGTTTATCGTCTGTATATGTATATCGGTCGTTGATCTACCTATACTGGCTGGTAACCTGCCAGCAGGGTGTGGGGAAGGGAAGTGGTACGAAGCTACCACCTGCCGCCTGCCCCGCTTGGTCTGTATGGCACGCGCCACCGTCTCCTACGGGACGGGCATTTCTCGCCCGCCCCATCCACCGGTACGAATCGCCACGAGCGGGAGTCTCGTTTCTCTCACAGCGCTCAGTGAGAACGATCTCACCGACTACAAAACAACACCGCCATCGTCAGAGCCGCTCGTGTTCGACGATTCAGCCCTACTTCGCGCGCGGCGCGAAAAGCCACTCAGTCACGAACAACGCGACCGCGAGGGGCACGACGAGCGTGAGGAACAGTATTGGGGACACCAGTATTCACCTCCAAAATATAGCATGTTTAGTAACTATAAAAATATACTTATTTTCTGATAGAACTGTCGCACTGTTGTTTGCGGACGGGTCCGTAGAAAGCGGAAGGGGCGGGATTCGAACTCGCCCGGATGTGCTCGCTATCGCTGCGCGCATCCGGTCTGCCCGAATCCTTTTGTCTCGCTTTCGCTGCTCGTGAACGTACTCGCAGCAGAAAGCGGAAGGGGCGGGATTCGAACTCACCGGGACGGTCACCCTCACTTCGTTCGGGTGCTGCGACCCGGTTGCTCACATCCGTTCGCAACACGCTACGGAAGGGGCGGGATTCGAACCACGCGAAACCTGTTGCACAAAACTGTGCGTCGGCGCTCTACCACTGAGCCACCCTTCCTGCCCGAGTGTACAACACTCGAAGTCAAGTAACCAGCGGTCAGTCCCGTCCGTATATAAACGACGGCCGCAGAGGGATTGCTATGCTTCTTTCCGGGACCATCGTCGCCGACGCCTCGACGATCATCGAAGACGGTGCGGTCGTCACCGCAAATGACGAAATCGTCGCCGTCGGTGAGGAATTGGATCTCATCGATCGCTACCCTGACCACGAACACCACACGTACGACGTACTCATGCCCGGACTCGTCGGCGCACACGTCCATTCGGTCCAAAGCCTCGGGCGTGGAATCGCCGACGACACCGCCTTACTTGAATGGCTCTACGAGCATATCCTCCCGATGGAGGCCGCGATGGGGCCCGAAGAAATGGAAGTCGCTGCCCTCTTGGGATATCTCGAACTCGTCGAAAGCGGCGTTACGACCTGTATCGACCATCTTTCCGTCTCGCACGCCGACCAGGCGTTCGAGGCCGCACGCCAGATCGGGGTTCGTGGCCTGCTCGGAAAAGTTCTGATGGATAAGGACGCACCCAAGGGGTTGCGCGAGGACACCGACGAGGCCCTCACAGAAAGCGAGCGACTCATCCGTCGGTACGACGGCGCGAACGACGGTCGGATCCGGTATGCCCTCACCCCGCGCTTTGCGATCTCCTGTACTGAAGCCTGTCTACGGGGCGCGCGCGATCTCGCCGACGAGTACGACGTACGGATCCACGTCCACGCGAGCGAGAACCGCGAGGAATGCAAGGCAGTACGCGAGCAAACAGGGATGGGAAACATCGAGTGGCTCGACGAAGTCGGACTCACCGGTCCCGATTGTGTGCTCGCTCACTGCGTTCACACGAACGAACGCGAGCGAGAGATCCTCGCCGAAACCGACACACACGTCGTCCACTGTCCCTCCTCGAACATGAAGCTCGCAAGCGGGATCGCGCCCATCTCAGCGTACCTCGACCGGGGAATCAACGTCGCGCTCGGCAACGACGGCCCGCCCTGTAACAACACGTTCGACCCCTACACCGAGATGCGCCAAGCAAGCCTTCTTGGAAAAGTCGACGCGCTCGACCCAACCGTCCTCCCCACACGACAGATCTTCGAGATGGCGACGGTAAACGGTGCACGTGCGGCCGGGTTCGACCGGATCGGCAAACTACAAGAGGGGTGGCGCGCCGACATCGTCGGTCTGACGACGGACATCGCTCGAGCGACGCCGATCCACGACCTCCTCTCGCATCTCGTTTTCGCCGCCCACGGCGACGACGTACAGTTCACGATGGTCAATGGCGAAGTGCTTTACGCCGATGGTAGTATAGCGACTGTTGACGCATCGACAGTGAAAAAACGGGCGAATGAACTGGCGGAAACAGTCGATTACTAGACTAATAACTGCGGATCTTCGGCTCGTACGTCTTGTTCTCGCCGTCGAGAATAACCGGTTTAAACCAGAGTTCGGGCGTTCCGTCGTTCCACGAGAGCAGCGTGTGTTTGAGCCACTTTTCATCCCTACGTTCCTGATATTCGGCGCGCCAGTGTGCCCCACGGAACTCATCGCGGGCGAGCGCTCCCAAGGTGATGGCTTCTGCCGTATCGATCAGGTTTCGCATCTCGATGGTCTGTTGGAGATCCGTGTTGAAGGTTTTCGAGGGATCGTCGACGTACACGTCCTGATACTGCTCGCGCACCTCACGGATGTCCCGAAGTGCCTGTTTGAGCCCCCCTTCGGTCCGGAAGACGTTGACGTTCTGTGTCATCGTCTTCTGGAGTTTCTCGCGGAGCTCGGCCTGCTGGACGCCCTCGTCTTTTTCCATCAGATGGTCGACGCGGCCCTTTTCGGTTTCGACCGCTCGATCGACGACCTCGGTGGGTTCGGGGATGACGCTCGCGCCATCGGCGCGTGGCTCCCCACCGTCGGTCGATGCGTGCCCTGATCCGAGGTCGTCGCCGTCCGAACCGCCGTCTGCCGCTACGTCCTCGTCCGTCTCGACGTGGATCGCGCCGGGTGCGACGGGAGTATCGACCTCGCCGATCTCGCTGTCTTCGGTCCGTCCAGTTTCGATGATCGCCTCGCCGAGATCCGTACCCGCAGCGTGTCTGCCCGCACGCGCACCGAAGACGGTGAGTTCGGGAAGCGCGTTCCCACCTAACCGATTCGAGCCGTGAACCGATACACAGGCACACTCGCCGGCGGCATACAGTCCGGAGATACAGGTCTCGCCGTTTTCGTCGGTCTCGATCCCGCCCATCGCGTAGTGCTGGCCCGGCTTGACCGGCATCGGCTCAACCAGCCCGTCGACGCCCTCGAAATCGCCCGCGAGATGGAGGATGTTTTCGAGGCGGTCGATGATCCGTTCCTCGCCCAAGTGGCGCATATCGAGATGGACGTACTCGTCGTTGACGCCCCGACCCTCGTTCACCTCGGTGAGTTCCGCACGCGCGACCACGTCACGGGAGGCAAGCTCGCCCGAGTTCGAGGCATAGCCGTGTTCGAACATGAATCGCTCGCCACGATCGTTGTACAGAATGCCTCCTTCCCCGCGGACCCCTTCGGAGATGAGAACGCCCGTCGAGGGCAGTGTGGTGGGGTGGAACTGGATGAACTCCATGTCCTCCATCGGAGCGCCCGCCCGATAGGCCATCGCGGGACCGTCACCGGTACAGGAGACGGCGTTCGTGGTGTGATCGTAGACCTGTCCGGGTCCGCCGGTCGCGAGGATGACGCCGTTGCGGGCGCGGAAACCTGCGACTTCGCCGCTCATCACGTCGTAGGCGACGATCCCGTGACACTCGCGTTTCTCGGGATCGGGATCTTCTGTCACTGCCAGTCGGGAAACGTACCACTCGTCATACACATGAATCCCGCGTTTGACCACCTGTTGATACAAGGTGTGCAGCAGGTGGTGGCCGGTTTCGGCCCCGGCGTAGGTGGTTCGCGGGAACGAAAGCCCGCCGAAGGGGCGCTGGGACATTCTTCCATCTTCCTCGCGCGAGAAGGGCATCCCCCAGTGTTCGAGCTGGACCGTCTCCTCGGGACTGTCCTGACAGAGCGTCTCGATCGCGGGCGCATCACCCAGATAATCGGACCCCTTCATCGTGTCGTAGGCGTGGAGTTCCCAGTCGTCGCCTTCCTGCAAGGCGGCGTTACCTCGTTGCAAAAGGGTGTTCTGGCTCGTGC
>JADFQH010000036.1:10936-14684 GCA_022561895.1 Methanobacteriota archaeon
GTTGATTCCGCCCTCCGCTGCGCCGGTGTGGCTGCGAACGGGGTGGAGTTTCGTGACGAGTGCCACGTCCGCGCCCTCCTCGTGGGCCGCGATCGCCGCCCGGAGGCCGGCACCGCCCGCGCCGACGACGAGTACATCGTGTTCGTACATCTCTATATCCGACCTTTGGTGCCGAATGACTTGGCAGTTATGTTGTTGGTGGAAAACGCGCTCTCCGGTTGCAGTGACGTAACATTATTACTTATATTATGTTTTTAAGAAAGTATTTCATGTCGGTACACAGCAGAAGATTTATTACTAAACTACAAACACACTTAATTGCAGATGAAAAAGAAGATAAATAATAATCGAAGGCGTGTTCTACAAAGCGTCGGAGTTGCGGTTTCAGGCTCCTTATTCATTGGGAACGTATCCGGGACTAACGAGCATTCAGGTCCTGATACTGATTTCGATCCGAACGACAACAACGAGGCCGATCAGTTCGCAAAAGAACTGGAAGCAGTTGAAAAGAGTGGATCAGATTCGCCGTCATCGTATCTTGAGGAGTTGGACGAAGACCAAGAGGAAGCTGTACTGCGGAGAATCACACTGGAATCCGTTGGTATCGAAACTACGGAAAATACAGGCGAGATTGGCATCAGTTCGAACGACAACAGCGTCAGCCGTTCAATCACTGGGTACGCAACGGCCGGGAATCGGTTGTTCACCTTCACCCACAACGCACGGTGGGAGTAAGACGGAAGTCAAATACGGAACGTACACAACAGCCACAACGCAGAAACTCATATGCTGTTCTAGAGGTACAACGGTCTCGTAACCGACGAATCTACACCTATCGGAAACGATCACATCGTCGAACGGATCGGCGAGTTCGAAGCTTGCGTTACCAGCTACGGCTGCCTCCAGACCATGACGGATGGTGCTGAATTCCATCTACAACCAAACGGCGGTGTGAGTATCTCCGTTACGGAACCCTCTCCGATCGAAGTACCGTGGATATAAGCGCGGGCGAATTCGTTTAGGTTCGGTATTTTATCAATAACAGCATGAGTGTGCTATCAGTAGCTAAGATCGAATGTCGTCATGTGTTAGCGGGGCAGAGAATTTGGATCCTTGCACCACTGTTGATTCTACTGACCATACAACAGATCATCGCACACCGCACCGCCGCACTGATTCGAACGCTCGGTCCAGAAACCTCCTTGCGGCTTCTCACATGAGTATGTCGTTGCTTGTTTCTGCGAGCGCGCTTGCGATTGGGTACGCTGCGGTTGTCTCTGCACAGAATAGCGGTAGAATGAGGCTCTTGATGGCCCTTCCCGTGGGCAGAGCAGAACTCATCATCGGGATCTTTCTAGGACGAACGGCAGCCCTATTGGGACCAATCAGCGTTGCGTTTTTCTGTATTGTTTTGATCGGCTGGCAGCAGTTCGGTATCGGTTCACTGGCCGCGCTTGTTCAGTTCTACGGAGCAACACTGATTCTTGCGGCTGCATGGATCGGTGTTGCCCTTGGAATCTCCCAATTGGCGATGACGAGCGTCCGTGGCGCTACCGTTGCGGTATCTATATTTTTCCTGACGTTCTTGTGGCGATTTCTCGTAGAGAGTTTCTATGGGATCGTTACTGGTCAGGTAGCGACCCTCGGACCACCTGCATCAGGACCACTGTTTTTCGTAGATCGCCTGACGCCAACGGGCGCATATCAAGTAGTCGCAAACTCGATATTGGGACTCGGTAACGCCAACGAGAACGCTGTTAGCACCGTCCGATTTCTGGATCCCGAGCGGCCGGGGAACGGGTACGTTGCGGAGATCGTTTTCAGTGAGACGCCCGTCTATTTGGATCCAGTTGTTTCTCTCGGCGTTCTCCTTTTCTGGGTCTTCGCACCGCTCGCAATCGGTTACTCTCGGTTTCGAAAACAAGACTTGTAACCCTACTCGATACGATTACCAGAACTTGAGGTTTTTCTTCACCGCTTCGCGTTTGAGCTCCTGAATGTGCTCGGTGAGCGGGATGTCCTTCGGACAGACGTTCGTACAGGAGAACTGGGTCTGACACCGCCAGACGCCGTGTTCCTGTTCGATGATCCGTAGGCGGTGGTCCGTCATCTCCTCGCCCTCGCGGTCGTCCATTGCAAACCGGTAGGCCATGCTGATCGCCGCCGGACCCAAGTACTGGTCGTCGCCCGCCGCAATATTGCATGAGGACATACACGAGGCACACCAGATACACCGTGTGCCCATCTTGATTTTCTCTCGATTTTCCCGACTCTGGCGCTGCTCTTCGAGATCGTCGTCCGGAGCCTCGTTCGTCTGGAAGTACGGCTCGACGGCCTCCATCTGCTCGTAGAAACTCTCCATCTCGACGACCAGATCCTTGACGACCTCTTGATGAGGCAGTGGTTCGATTCTGACCGGCGTATCGAGCTCCGCGATCTGGGTTTGACAGCCGAGGCGCTGACGCCCGTTGATGAAGAAGGCATCGGAGCCACAGATCGCCTGGCGACAGGAGTGTCTGAAGGTGAGCGAGGAGTCGTAATGATCCCGTGCATGTATCACCGCATCGAGAACGGTCATCCCCTTCTCGAAGGGAACGTGGAAGGTGTCGAAGCGTGGCTCCTGTTTTTCCTTGACTTCCGGATCATAGCGAAAGACCTTGATTTCGACTGTCTCCTCGCTCTCCTTCGCGCGCTCTTCGTTTTCTCGCTCCGTCTGCTCTCGCTTCTCTGCTTTCTCTTGGAGACGACGATCCTGATGGGGCGATTGTGGTCGCGATTCACCCGCATCAACCTCCGCGTTCTCTTTCTCCTGTGGAACTTGTGTGCTCATTGTGGTTGTGGTAGTGTTGCGTTGGTAGTAAGGCTAGTAGAGCGGGATCCCCGCGAGTGCGTTCGCCGTTCGGATCCCCTGGACGATCAACAGCAGGCTTGCGACGATCAACACCCATTTGACGACGGTCTTCTGGGTGCCGGAAAGGCCCTGATTCACCAGCGCATTGTAGACGCCGTTGACGCCGTGGAAGGTGGCGGTGATGAGGAAAAGAACCATCAGCGAGTAGTAACCGAGGTCCTGCATTCGGTACTGGCTGCCGGCAAATGTGATGTCCGAGGCGTGGTTCACGAAGTGAAGCAAGAAGAAATGGAAGGCTAAGACGACGATGAGAAAGGCTGCGGTCACGCGCTGAAGCAACCAAAGGGTGCCACCGGGTTTGAACGAGGAGTAGCGTTCTGCCATTTAGAAGACCCCCTCGATGAAGGTGGGGACGCTTGCGATGGCGATTATTCCCGTTAGAATCAGTGCGGCGTAGAAGCTCTTATCCTGGGCGTCGAGACCCACCCCGAGATCGACCATCAGCAATCGGACGCCATTGAGAATATGGAAGACGGCGACCGAAAGCAGACCGACTTCGAGGACGCGGACGATAAAGAGGCTCTCCAAGCTCTGGATCGTTTCAGTGTATGCCCCCGTACCGACGGTGGCTGTACTCAGAACAGCAATGTGTGTAAATAAGTAGCCGACGAGCACCCAGCCGGTGAACTTGTGGAAGATCCACGCCCACATCCCGGCGGTAAACTCGCGCCACCGGCCGAAATCCTCGACGAGGCCACGATTGTACGACTGACTCATTCCTGTTTGAGTCTTAGACTCACGGACTAAAGAGGTTACTACCTCGTGTGGATCGCTGCACGCTCGACGAGTGGATCCGAGTAGATCGCGTTGCTGAGCCAATTAGTATCTGGAAAGAGC
>JADFQH010000331.1 GCA_022561895.1 Methanobacteriota archaeon
CCTGGCAGCGGTGCTCCTGCTGCTGGTCTTCTACCTGTCCACCGGCCTCGTCCAGCACTACCTGACCGGCCACCTGAACCGCACCATCGCGGGCGAGTTTGCGCTGGTCACCGCACTCGGGGTGGCCGTCGTCGTCGCGAACCCGACGGTGGTCGTTCTCCAACTCGAAGACACGGAAACCGGCGAGCGCCTTGCGGCCTACGAGGTAGAAGAGGGCGAGCGATTCGAGATCCGGTACGTCCACTCGTTCGAGAAGACGCCGATCCACGAAACCTACGCGGTCGAAGGGAGCGAAATCGTCCAGACCCGCGAGGCGTACAAGTACCACGCCGCCGGCCTGGAGTTCACCCGCGAGACGGACAGGGAAGGCGAGTGGATCGTCAGCGAACCGGACCGGGAACTCGACTCGATTACTATCCGAGTGGCGAGGACGACCGAACAGTCGCTCGTCGTCGATGGAACCGAGCGCTCGTTCGACAGCTACGCCGACCCCGGTTCGGGGATCAAAATCTCAGTCGAAGAGATGAGTACAGTGGAGTATCAGTTCACGGAAACGGTTGCAGGAGGGAATCAATGAACACAGGAGGAGAGCAATGAGCAATACGGAGCGTGAGGACGGTCTTGGGATCGAACTCACCGAGAAGGACGAACCGGCGATCGAAGAGGGGAGCCATTTTAGTGGTACTGCACGCCGCACGCTCTCCGGGCGGACGAAGCTGCTCGCGGTCGTGCTGGCGGTCGTCCTCGGGCTGTATCACACGCTCGCGGCCGGCTTCGGCGTTCCGGGGGCCTACGTTAACAGACCGATCCATCTCGCGTTCATGGCTGCGCTGGTCTTTCTCTGGTATGAGGCAGGAACCGGGGAGGCGAGGGGAAAAGTGCCGTGGTACGACTGGCTGCTGGCGGCGGTCGCATCGGTGAGCGTCCTGTATCTCACGTACGCCGTCCTCTATGACGAGTTCGCCGCTCGGGCGGGTACGCCCACCGGTCTCGATCTGCTGTTCGCCGCGATAGCGATCGTGATGGTCCTCGAGATAACGCGGCGAACCACCGGGATCATCCTTCCGATCATCGGCGGATCGTTCATCGCGTATGCGTATTTGGGCCCGATCATGCCCGGCCTGCTCGCTCACCGGGGCTACTCGATCGAGCGGATCGTCGCCCATATCTACCTCGGAACCGAGGGTCTGTTCGGCATCCCCTTGGGTGTGAGTGCGACGTTCGTCGTCCTCTTCATCATTTTCGGCGCATTCCTCGAAGTCACCGGGATCGGCGACTGGTTCATCGATCTCGCCTATGGCTATACAGGAAGAATGGCCGGCGGTCCTGCCAAGACTTCGGTGCTCGCGAGCGGCTTCATGGCCAGTTTGAACGGGAGTGCCGTGGCAAACACCGCGACGACCGGGGCGTTTACGATCCCGCTCATGAAACGCACCGGGTTCGACGACCACTACTCGGCGGCCGTCGAGTCCTCGGCGTCCTCGGGTGGGCAGATAATGCCACCGGTGATGGGCGCGGGAGCATTTATCATGGCCGTTTGGACGGGGATTCCATACGTCGAAATCATCGCCGCTGCGACGATCCCGGCCATCCTGTACTTCCTCTGTGTCGGCACCGCCGTTCACTTCCGTGCGAAAAAGCAGGGCCTCGAAGGGGTTCCAAAGAGCGAACTGCCCGATTCGCGAGCGCTCCTGAGAGAGGGGCTGCACTTTACGATTCCGATCATCGTCCTCGTCTACCTCTTGGTATCCGGGTATACGCCGATGCTCGCGGGCTTTGCGGCGATCGTTCTGACCGTCGTCGTCGCCATTCCGCTTTCGGCGGCAAAACAGTTCGTGGGAGCGCTTGGAAACGGCGATATCGATAGCGTCCGCGAGATGCTGGTCGCGGCTGGCACACTGGGAGTCCGGGCGTTCGATCGCGGGATTCGGATGACGCTGATCGTCGCCGCGGCGTGTGCCACGGCGGGGATCGTCGTCGGCGTCGTCACCCTCACCGGACTGGGACTCGTCTTTAGCTCGCTGGTTGCCAATCTGTCAGGAGGTGTGCTGATCATCGGCCTGCTACTCACGATGGTCGCCTCGATCATCATGGGGATGGGGCTGCCGACGACGGCGGCGTACGTCGTGGTCGCGGCGCTCGGAGCCCCCGCGCTGACCGAACTCGGCGTCGGGACGCTCGCCGCGCACCTCTTTATCTTCTACTTCGCGATCATCAGCGCGATCACGCCGCCGATCATGCTCGCGGTCTTTACCGCAAGTGGGATCGCCGAATCCGATCCGTGGAGAACGGGGATCACGGCACTGGGGCTTGCGATCGTCGGCTTTATCGTTCCGTTCTTATTCGTCTACGGTAACGAACTCATCCTCATCGGGAGCGCCGGCGCGATCGCGCTCAGCACCGCGACCGCCATCGTCGGTGTGATCGGGCTGTCGGCCTCGACACAAGGCTATCTCTTCACTGACGCCTCGATCCCCGAGCGCGTGCTGCTGTTTGCGGGCGCGCTTTCGTTACTGATTCCGGGCATGATGACGGACGGGATCGGAATCGTCCTGCTCGGTGTGGTGGCGGCTCGCCAGTACGCGGCGGTCTCCGAGGACATGGCGCTCGCCTCGGCGATCGGCCGTTAGACCCCTCTCCTATCGAAAGCCGTCGATCAGTCGCGTCGGATGCGGATCTCCTCGTCGGTGATGGTCTCGACCGCCTCGTTCATCAGTGGGTAGCTCTCTTCCGTGATGCTTCCCCAGCCGAGCTTCGATTTGATTCGCTCACCGATGCCTGCGTTCGGTGTGATAAACGCCGTGCCGTCGCGGACCTCCGAGATGATCCCGATTCGCTGGTCGCGGGTGTCGACGACGATCTTCCCCTCGTCACTGTCGGTGAATGTGGAGGACATCAGAAATATATACTATCCATTATTATTTATAATTATTTGTAAATTTAGAGTAATAATATCGTACGTGGCCACAACAGCAGACCGAGTGTTTTTAGCCGATGGCGGGAAAGAAACGGGTGTGGCGACGACCGATCCCTCGCAGTTCTTTCCGTACGAAACTCC
>JADFQH010000332.1 GCA_022561895.1 Methanobacteriota archaeon
GCAGTTCGCCGTCGAGCCGCCCTGTGCGAGCTCGAGGGCGATGGTTCGGGTGAAACCGAACATGCCGCTTTTGGCCGCGGCGTAGTTCGCCTGCCCGAGGTTTCCCTGCTTGCCGACGACTGAGGAGATGTTGATGATTCGACCCTGCTCGGCCTCGCCCACGTCGTCGAAGAACTCCTTGGTGCAGACGAACGCGCCGGTGAGATCGACCTCGATCACGCGATCCCATTCGGCACGCGTCATCTTTGAAAACAGCGTATCGACGTTGATCCCCGCGTTGTTCACGAGGATCTCGACCGAACCAAAGGCGTCCTCGATCTCCTCGCCCATCGCTTCGACCTCCGCCTCGTCGGTAACGTCCGCCTGGGTCGCGATCGCCGAGCCGCCGTTCGTGTTGATGGTGTCGACGACCTCCTCGGCTGCGCCCGCCGACGCCCGGTAGTTGATCGCGACGTTCGCCCCCTCGCTTGCGAGTTCCTCCGCGATCCCGCGACCGATACCCCGTGACGAGCCTGTGATCAGACAGGTACGATCCTCGAGTTTCATGGTAGCTCCGGAGTCGGATGCCCGCTCCGGATGAGAGATGCTACCGTGTCCTCCTAAGTGTTGTCCCGATAACGATGAAAAGCGCATCCGAAACTCGATTACTGGTCGTTCGCGGCGTCGATCCAATCCCGAACGTTCGCTCCAGTGGCGTCGATCGTCTCGGCGAGCTCGTCCGCGTCCGCCTCCGCGAGCTCCTCGATGGTCTCGATACCCGCCTCATGCAGCCGTTCGGCATAGGAGGGACCGATCCCGGAGATGGATTCGAGATCAGCGTTCGCGGTTTCGTCGTCGTCCTCGACTGCCTCCTCCGTTCCGCTCTCATCACCCGCAACGTCCTCCGCGAGGGCGGCGTCCGGCTCTTGGGCGTCCGTGACCGCCTCGCCCTCCGCTTCCGGCTCCTCCTCGTCCTCGGTCGCCGAACGTTCCGCGTACCACTCACAGACGCTCGGCCAGAGCTCCGCGTGGGACTTCGAGGAGACCGACAGCCCGATATGGCCCGTCGAGAACTCCATGATCTCCGTATCTTCGCTTGCGGTAAGCTCGTTGAAGGGCTTTGACGCCTCCGGCGGGATCAGGTGATCGTACTCGCCGACGACCTGAACGATCGGCATGTCGATCTTCGAGAGGTCGATATGTTTCTCGCCGAGATACAGCTCGTTTTCGGCGAGCTTGTTTTTCTGGTAGATATCGACGAGGAACTGCTCGTAGGTTTTTCCGGCGACGTCGATCCCGTCGCTGATCCAGCGCTCCATGCGCGCGAAGTTCTCGACGAACTCCTCGTCCTCGATGTTGTCGTAGAGCTGGACGTACTTGGTGAGGAAGTTCTGGACGGGATCCATCACTGCAAAGCCGATGTCGAGGAAATCAGCGGGGACGTTTCCAAAGGCATCGGTCACCGCATCGGGCGAGTAGTACTGCTCGTCACCCCACTGTTCGAGCACGCCTCCGGTCCCCGTAAAGCAGAGACCGGCGGCCATCAGACCGAGATTCCTGACCTTCTCGGGGTGGAGCGCGGCGTACATCACGCTCATCGTCCCACCCATGCAATAGCCTAGAATATTGATCGAGTCCTGGCCCGAGCGATCCCTGACCACGTCGACGCAGTTGTCGACGTAGCGATCGACGTAGTCCTCGAGAGTGAGGGAGGCGTCCATCGCCGAAGGCTCGTTCCAGTCGATCATATACACATCAAAACCGTTTTCGAGTAAAGTACGCACGACGCTGCGATCAGGCTGGAGATCGAGGATGTAGGGTTTGTTGATCAGCGCATAGACGATGAGGATCGGCACGTCGTGCTGTTCTTCGGTCTGGGATTCGTAATGGAGGAGTTCGAGCTTGTTCTCCTCGTAGACGACCTCGCTCGGTGTGGTTCCAACATCGATCTCCGCCATTCGCTCCAACTGTTCGGGCGAGTCGGTGCTTTTTTCGATCGTTTCTGTGGCTTGCTCCCAGCTCTGGCGGTAGAGATCGAACCCTACGGTGAAGGGATTGCTCGTCATTCTCCGGCCTCATCGAGATGCTCGATGACAGTATCGAGCTTCCCTTCGACAGCGTGCTGGCGGCGTTCGAGTTCGATCAGCCGCTCGCCGATCTCCTGTACGTCGCCTTTGGTGGCAAAGCCGAGGTTGTGAAGCGTCTCGTCCGCCATTTCGTCGATCTCTTGGCGATAGTCGAGCGCTTCCTCGACCGTTTTTCCGGTTGCCGCGGCAAACGCCGTCGTATCGGTTACGTCCTTGAACGCCTCGTTGGCTGCCGACAGCCAGATATCGCGAAACTCCTCGGGAGCGACGTCCTCGCCCGAGACCATATCCATCGAGCGCTCGTAGGCCCGCTGGGAGGCGTCCATCCACGTCGCATACGCGTTCGCGTAGCCCTCTGCGCTCTCCTCGAATCGCTCTGGGTCCGTCGTCTCCTCGACGGCATCGACCCACGACTCGACGAACGAGGCCTGTGCCTCGACGTTCTGTTCGAGTGCGTTCGCGAACTGTTCGTTCATCGACTGCATGAAATCGTTCCACTGATCGGGATCGGCCATGGGGGGTTCCATCTCTGACATAGTGTGTAATAGGGGTTCGCTATCAAAAAGGTAGGTGACTGCTTACTGATCGACCGCGTCCTCTGTGGACTCGACGGCGATCTCGGTTCCTTCTTCGGCCTGCTGGCTCGCCTCGATAGCCATCTCCGTCGAGTCGTCGGCCATCGATTCGAGCTGCGTGATGAACTCGTCGTAGGCGTCCGCGTTCTCCTCTGCGAACTGCTCGAACGAATCCCACGACTGCTCGTGGAGATCGAGGAGCGGCACGCAGGGCGGCCGGTCCGTGACGTCGGCGAGGAGATTGTCTCGCTGGGCTATGCGGGCTTCTTCCTCGAGCGCGGCCTGCTGCGGCCGCTCGGCGCTTTCGAAGCTGAGCTGCATCAGTCTGACGAGTGTTCGTCGGAACACTACGTGAACAACTTCGTCTTTCTGCCGTTCGAGGCGCCCGCGCGAGCCTCGCGCCGAGCAGG
>JADFQH010000037.1 GCA_022561895.1 Methanobacteriota archaeon
GCGCCCCGATATCGACGAAAACGGTCGGCTGAAACGCGGTATCCGTCGTTGGCATCGCCCATTCGGTTGCAGAGGGCGTCTCGAACGAGAGAACCCGATCGACCGGTGATCCTCCCTGTGGACGGGCCGCGGTCTTTACCGCCCGCGCGACCAGCTGGTGGTCGACGTTCAGATCGCCGTAATGATGCGTATAGATCACCGTTGGCTCGATTTCTTCGATCACCGTCTCGATATCCCGAACCACGTTAATAAGTGGGTAGTCATCGAGCTGGTTGCCCCGATAATCGAGGATTGTTACTGACCCGACGCCTAGCACATCACCAGCAGCCTGTGCCTCCTCGCGCCGCTCTTTTTTTCGTTCCCGCGCGGCCGGTGTCTCGCTTTCGTGACGGGCCATCTCGCCATCTCCCAGAAGCAAGACCGACACGTCGTCGCCGTCCATGGCGTGTTTCGCAAGCGTCCCACCGACGCCGAGCACCTCGTCATCCGGATGCGCTGCAACACAGAGCACTCTCATTGTTCTTGATCTATCGATACTCTTGTCTCTCTGTTATTTAGTTTTTGTTGCCATTCTTCTTCGATTCTCCACGTCGACCTTCGGACGTGATACTGCTCGGGTCCGTTTCGTCCGACGGCCGATACAGCCATCCATCCGCTACGCGTTCGAGTCGCCCACTTCGATACAGCGTCGAAAACTCGCCGACCGTCGCATACAGGAGATCGTCGTGACCGATGATGTACTCCAGAAACGAGCGGAGCTGCTCGAAGCGTTCTTTGGTGTTGAACGTCCAGTAGTGCAGCAGCTGGACGTACAGTCCACCGCTCCCGTAGCTATCGTCGAACCGCGCACGGAGGTCCCGCTCGTCGTGGAACTCGATGGTCTCCCAGTCCCGGACGAACCCGTGAGTCGTTGGAACGTGAAGCACGCCATCGGTTTCGAACACCCCCGTCTCGCCGAAATAACCCCTCGTAAACCAGTCCGATCCCGAAATAACGTCGATCCCCGAATCCGAAAGCGCCCGGACGGTCGTCTCGTCGTAGGTCGCATACGGTGGGACGAACGTTCGCGGAGCACTCTCTAAGGATTCGGCGAGGATTCGCGTTCCCTCTGCGATACGGACGCGCTGTTCATCGTACGGGAGTCCGGCGAACTCGGTCGTCTGCCCGCCTCGGCCGAACCCACTCGCACGTGGTTCGTGTCGGTAGCCGTGCAGCGCGTATTCGACCAGCTCCGGGTGCTCGTTTCGACGCTGGCGAAGCTCCCGGCAGAACTCCGTTTCCTCGATCGATTCACCGTCCTGCGTCGGGATAACGGCGTCCGTGATCGGGATCTCGTGTTCGATGAACAGTTCGCTGACGGCGCGGCGCAGCTCGTCACGATGGCCGGGTTCGGGATCGTCGTTCCGGAAGATCACCACCGCCCGGTAGCGCTCCTCGGCGGCGTTTTCGTCCTCCTCTCGTGTGGTTCGTTCGGATTGGCTCAAGACTGTCTCTCGTTTGTCGCCGCGGTCAGGCGTCCTCGGCGGCGTCGTTCATCGTATCGAGGAGCTCCTCGTTCGAATCGAAGCTCAGCTCCCAGCAGAACACGCCGCGATAGCCGCCCTCCCTGGCGTAGGTCGTTTTCGCCTCGACGTACTCGGGATCGGTCGCGCTGACCCAGTTTCGTTCGTCTTCGTCGTACAGATACGGCGCGCTCGCCCGATCGTCCCAGTGTCGTTCCCACGCCGAGTCGTCGATGCGGCGCGCGACCTCCTCGTAATCGAGCGTGGCTTCGTACTCCTCGAACGGCTGATCTAGACCATCGTTGTAGGGCCCCGGATCGACGCCGGCAAAGCCCCGTCCGTAGAAAGCGTGGCCGATCATCATCTGTGAGCGCGCCATCCCGCCAGCTTCCCACGCTTCGACGGCTTCGTTTGCGGATGGGCTGCCGTACAGCGGGGCGTTGTGCGCCGTCGTCTCGCTACCCGGACCGGAGAGATCGTAAGCCATGACGTTGATCCAGTCCAGTGCGTCCGAGAGCGTCTCGATATCGAGCGGTTCAATATGACTGGATTCGGCCGGTGCGGAGTACGACAGGCTGTACTCGCGGTCGTCCGCCTCCATCGCGTTGTCAAGCTGGGTTCGACACTCCTCGACGAGGCTGATGACGTTCTCCACGTCCTCCTCGCGCTCCGTGTTCTGCTCGTGGCCGCTGCCGGTCGGAAACTCCCAGTCGATCTCGAACCCGTCGAACTCGTATGTGCGGAGTACGTCGATCGCGCTCGCCGCGAACCGCTCGCGGTTCTCCCGTGTGGCCGCCGCATCCGAAAAATGCTCGGAGCTGTTCCAGCCGCCGATCGCAAACCCCATATCAACGTGCTCTGCGGGCTCGCCCGTCCCTTTGAGCGCGCGAAACTCCTCCAGATTCGGCTCGTCGTTCTCGCTCGTAAAGACGACTTCGCCACTCGGCTCCGGTTCGAGGTTCGCGTAGTACATCGCATCCAGTTTCTCGAACGGCACGTCCTCGGGCAGATACTCGTCGTCGTACCGTCCCCAGCTCGGATACCAGCCCAGAACGGGGAACGTGTTCGAACGACCGCCGGAGAGACAGCCACTGACGCTCACTGCTCCCGCTACGGCGGCGCTCAACAGTCTGCGGCGGCCGATCTCGATCACATCGCGACACCCACTCATACGGTTCGAATCAGTCATGGCGTTTTTGGCCGCTCGTCTCCCCCCATACTCGCGACATCAGTCGGTTGTTAGTAGCGCGCCCAGTCGGTCGATCAGCTGTTCGTCGAACTCGGCCTGTGCGGTCACTCGCTGCTCGGTGATGTCGATCGAAAGGGTTTCGAAGGGCAGCTCCGACAGCAGATAGGCGACCCGCGCTGCGTCGTCGGTGTGTTTCTCGACCTCGAAACCGGTCTCTCCGAGTAGGATCTCGATATGCGAGAACGTCGCCCGATACACGGTGGTCTGTTTCGACCCGCCCAGGAACACGACTCGTTCCTCGAGCAGTCCGTGGTCGACGAGCGTGTTGATCCGACGGTAGATAGTCGTCTCCGACACCTCGCTACGTGCTATCAGCTCCTTTGCCGTTACGGCCCGCACCGCCGCCGCGCTCAGAATCGACCGTGCACACTCGTCGCCGAGCAGATCGAGCAGATCCTCCGAAGAACTGTTTCGATCGTCCCGCGCCATCGGTCCGGAGCTACGCACTCTCACACCCGGCTCGGGAACACTGTGTCGATCCATTCAACCCCTTCGACACGATGGCACTGCATTGCGTCACTATCGGATACGCTCGACTGCGATCGAATTAGTTAGTCACCGATTTCGATCCGGATCGCACGCACAATATTTATTCCAATCGGATAGATCTGATCTCGACCGAGATCGCTCACTCAACATCCCATAAATAGTTGATGTTGTTACTCAAGACAGTATCAACTACACGTTATCGTGACGAACAGTGGTGATTGTGGTGTATTCTGTGACTGTCGATCTCGTTCGAAAAAGAACGGATATTTTATATCAATGATTCGTTTCATCCGGTTCTGGCGGAGCGATCCCGGAACGGTAGAGTCGGTGCGTGGTGTGTTCGTCTTCGTTTTGACGAAAGTGGGGCCGATCGGTTCAGGAAGGGTACTCGGTGTCGTTCACGAGAGCGGAGCTCTCGTGCGCGAACGAGAACGACAAGTAGTCGTTTTCGTCAACGTCACCAGAACTGCTACGCAGTTCTGGTTGGCAGACGAGGAGGATCTACTGGTCCTCCTCGTCAACGTCACCGGATTACATCCGGCTGGCGGACGAGACGAGTCGTAGACTCGTCTTCGCCCACGTCACCAGAAGCCGCAGACTTCTGATTGGCAGACGAAAATGACTACTCGTTGTCGTTTTCGTCTACATCTTCGAAGTCCGCATCGACGTACTCGCCTTCCTGGCCGCCGCCAGCACCCGCCGCACCAGCACCGCCCGCACCGCCCATATCGCCCACGCCACCGGGACCCGCACCCCCACCGGCCGCGCCAGCGCCGCCGGGACCGCCGGCAGCACCTTCCTGTGCGCCCTGGTACATCTGCTTGCCGATCTCCTGAAGCGCCTTGCTCAGCTCTTCGGTCGCGGCCGTGATCTCCTCGGTTTCGGCCTCCTCGTCTTCGAGTACCTCCTCGACATCCTCGATCTCGGCTTCGATCTCCTCGATGAGTTCTTCGTCGATGTTCTCCTCGTTCTCTTCGAGGAGACTGCGAGCGCGCTGGACGGCGCTTTCGGCGTCGTTTCGCGCTTCGATACGCTCGCGGCGCTCCTGGTCTTCCTCCGCGTGCTGTTCGGCCTCGTCCTGCATGCGGTCGATCTCATCGTCCGAGAGACCCGCGCCGCCCTCGATCGTGATGTTCTCCTTGTTGCCCGAGCCCTGATCCTCCGCGCTCACGTTGACGATGCCGTTCTCGTCGATGTTGAACCCGACCTCGATCTGGGGGGTTCCGGCGGGCGCGGGCGGAATTCCCGAAAGCATGAACTCTCCCAACAACTCGTTGCCCTCGGCCATCTCGCGTTCGCCTTGGAACACTCTGACTTGGACCGAGGTCTGGCTGTCGGCGGCGGTGGTGAAGATCTTGCTTTCCTCCGTTGGGATCGTGGTGTTCTTCTCGATGAGGCGCTCGAACAGCCCGCCTTTGACCTCGATCCCGAGCGAGAGTGGCGTCACGTCGAGCAGGACGATATCGTCGACCTCTCCCCCGAGGACACCGCCCTGAATCGCCGCGCCGAGGGCAACGGCCTCGTCGGGGTTGACGTTCTTTTTCGCGGACTGACCGATGATCTCTTCGACCTTCCCCTGGACTTGGGGCATTCTGGTCGACCCGCCGACGAGAATTACCTCGTCGATCTCGTCGCTGTCGTAGCCCGCATCACTGAGTGCCTGCTCGGTCGGCGAAACCGTGCGATCGATCAGATCCTTGGTCAGCGATTCGAACCGTGCGCGACTCAGCGACGTTTCGAGATGCACTGGTCCGGAGCCTGTCGCCGTGATGAACGGCAGGTTGATGTCGGTCTCCTTTCTGCTGCTGAGTTCGATCTTGGCCTCCTCTGCGGCGTCCTTCAGGCGCTGGAGCGCTTGGCGGTCCTCGCGCAGGTCGATTCCGTGATCGTTTTCGAACTCTTCGGCGAGATGGTCGATGACGGCGTGATCCCAGTCATCCCCACCCAACTCGTTGTCGCCGTTCGTCGCCACCACTTCGTAGACCCCACCTCCAAGGTCGAGAATCGAGACGTCGAACGTTCCGCCACCGAGATCGTAGACCAGGACCGTCTGATCGGAGTCGTCGTCGAGTCCGTAGGCCATCGAGGCCGCAGTCGGTTCGTTGACGATGCGCTCGACCTCGAAGCCAGCGATCTCGCCGGCGTCCTTCGTCGCTTGGCGCTGTTTGTCGTTGAAGTACGCGGGGACGGTGATCACGGCTTTGGTAACTTCGTCGCCGAGATACTCCTCGGCGTCGCGTTTTGCCTTCTGAAGGATCATCGCAGAGAGCTGCTCGGGGGTGTACTCCTCATCCTCGATGGAAACGGTATACTCCTCCTCGCCCATGTGACGTTTGATCGAGGCGATCGTCCGATCGGGGTTCTGGATCGCCTGATTTTTTGCGGGCTTTCCAACCAATCGTTCGCCGTCGTCGGTGAAGGCGACCACGGAGGGAGTCGTTCGGTCGCCCTCGCCGTTGACGATGATCTCGGGGTCCCCACCTTCCATCACCGCAAACGCGCTGTTGGTGGTTCCGAGATCGATACCGAGAATCTTGTTACTCGCCATTGTTGGCGTAGAATTGCGGTTTTGATCGTTTAAGCCTTGCTACCTCGCACGTATTCGCGAACCTCTCTCACCGTTGTGCCTGCATGCGATTTCCTCCGATACGTACCGTGAAACAGGCGGGCGACCCGGAACCACAATTCCACTCGTCCGCGCTCGCCACACTCCGCCGAACTCTGACGGAGCATAGCGAGGTTTCGATATCTTTTCGGCGTAGTTCGTCCCTCTGGGCGCACCCAGCCGTGAACGCAGGGAAGCGACGAGGAGATCTTCTCGGTGTTCACAGCGTACGACGATCCCGGACTCGTCGTCGAGCAGATAGCCGAGGAACTACCGATCGAACGCGACGCCCTGAACGACCGCCTCGACGGCCTCTACGAACGGAGCCTCCTCGACAGCGAGGACGTTCTGCGAACGTCGGGGCGAGGAGTGGCGGTTCGTCGGCGGCGAACGGACGGACCGCGTCCAATGAACGCAAAATAGAAGTCGAACTACATCACTCGTCTTCCGTGCCCTCGCTCACGGTCACCTGCGCGGGGCGAAGCACTTTCTCACCCATCTCGTAGCCCGACGTGTACAGCTCGTCGATGGTTCCTTCGGGTCGATCGCTCTCGACGCGCACCATCACCTCGTGGCGCTGCGGGTCGATCTCGGTACCGGGCTCGGGTTCGATCGTCGAAACGTCCTCTCCACCGAGGACGTAATCGAACTCTCGGAGGGTGGCTTCGACGCCCTCGCGGATCTCGGCGTCCTCGTCCTGTTCGGTCGCCCGAACGAGGTTGTCCCGAACGTCGAGTAGCCGGGTAACGAGATCCTCGGTCGCGGTCTCTCGCAGCCGCTGTTCTTCGCGTTCGCGCCGTTTCTTGTAGTTCTGAAAGTCCGCCTGTACCCGTTTGAGCTTCGCTTCGAGCTCTTCGATCCGCTCGTCTCGGCGTTCGAGTTCTGCGATCCGCTCATCGAGTTCGGTTTCGAGTTCTTCGATGCGGCGTTCTGACTCTCCCTCTGGAGCCTCGCTGTGGTTCTCATCCTCTCCGGGTTTCGCTTGCTCGGCCTCCCCGGTGACGTGCTCGGATTCGACCTCCGTGGTATCGTTCGCAGGCTCACCATCCCCGGTGTCCGCCCCCGTTGTTTCGTCTGGCCCGTCCGAATTCTCGACCTCCGTCCCCTCATCCGTTTCGACGGCTGACCCGTCCTCGTCGTTCATAATCGGTGTATCGCCATCACCGAGTAAAAGGGTTCAGAATCCGAGCGACGGCCAGCGGTTCGTGGTTTTATCCTCGATCGAAACGGGACGTACCGACGGCGATTGGAGCCGATCCCAGTACAAGCAGGTCTCGGACCCCGGTGACGAACGGGGTCCGTGGTAGCACGGAAAAACACCGCTCCCAACAGCGCCCGCCCCACCGCATGTCCTATCGAACTCCGAAACCCCGTCAATCATGCGTGTTCTCGCTGCCATCCGAGGATCGTTGTTGTCTTAGCGCTACCCGCGTTGCAAATCAGTCCTATCTACTCGTGAGCGATCCTATCCCCACCGGTGATGGAGAAGCACGCCGGTCGTCGTTTTCATCGAGTCGGTGATCCCCTCAGAAGACGTAATATCGTTGCGATGCCAACGTCTGACATGGGACCGCCGATCGAGAAAATCGAATTCATCGCCAGTTCGAAACACCGGGTCGGGGTGATCGATGCACTCACAGAGGAGGGGTGTGACCGGGCCGACCTGCGGTCCGTGACTGGTGCCCATGCGTCGAGCATCGGACGCGTTCTGGGGGAGTTCGAGAAGCGACGGTGGATCGAACGGAACGGGCCGACGTACGAACTCACGCCGCTTGGCGAGTTCGTCGCAGAACGGTTCGCGGCGCTGTGCGATGCGATGGAAACCGAGGAGAAACTCCGTGACGTCTGGCAGTGGCTCCCACGCGAGATGGAGGGCTTTTCGGTGGAACTTTTCGCCGACGCCGTCGTTGCCTATCCGGGACCGGGCTACCCGTACGCACCCGTCGAACGAGTCATCCAGCTGGTCGAGGAAAGCGACTCGGTGCGCGCTCTCGGGGCGACCGTGTTCAAGTCAGTCGCCAACGAGGCGTTCTGTCGGGCCGCCCTCGACGGCACGGAAATCGAGGTCGTCCGCGAGACGAACTAACAGATCGATCGCCCTGCACATAGAACGAGGGTGTTCTCGGTTTCCGCACCGACCGGCTGCGTTCTCCGTTCGTTCATTGCGACTGCTGCGGTCCTAATATATCTGTGTCATCTATGCGCTGGTGAGCGACCCGATTCCCGCCGGAACGCGCCCAAGCGTAATCCAGCCGTCGTCCTCGCGGGCGATCACCCGACCCTTGGTCGTTCCAGCCAGAATCCGCCCGCCGACCGCCGTCCACGCGACGACGAACTCGTCGGGTTCGCCGGGATACGGGAGGGATTCGAACGAATCGCCGCCACCCACGGATTCGAACAGTGCTGCGGGCGGGGACGGCGGGAGCGTCTCCGCCGCGGCGTACAGTCGCCCCCGGTACGCGAACGCCTCTTGGAAGTACGGGTAGTTCGATCCAGTATCGAGACGCCTCCACGACCGGCCCGCGTCGTGCGTGCGGTAGAGTCCGCCGCCACACGAAACGACGTACTCGTCGGCTCCTAGTACGAGAACGTGATGAACGTCGT
Source organism: Methanobacteriota archaeon (assembly GCA_022561895.1). Taxonomy (GTDB): domain Archaea; phylum Halobacteriota; class Halobacteria; order Halobacteriales; family Halalkalicoccaceae; genus Halalkalicoccus. Next base: position 8,450 of record JADFQH010000037.1, read on the forward strand.
ACTGGAGGTCGTCCCCCCGTTCGGGAAGCCCGTCGCGTCGTTCGCTCCACGTCTCCCCGTTGTCCTCGCTGACGTGGACGCCGCCGACCTCGATGCCCGCGATCACCCGCTCCGGGGCATCCGAATGGACCCCGAGGCTCCGGACGTGAGCCGAATCCCGATGGCGCGGGGTGTGCCACTGCTCCTGCGAGGGAAGCTCCTGAAACCCGTCGAGTTCGTCCCACGTCTCGCCTTGGTCCCTCGAAACGTAGAGGTGGGCGGGATGGGTTCCCGCGTAGAGACGAGCTCCATCAGGACTCCCAACGACCGAGAAGACTTCTTCGCGGGGGACGCCGAGGTTCTCCCACGTCGTCCCGCCGTCTACTGATCGATACAGTCCGGTCTTCGACGTTGCGAACACCCCTTCGAAATGTTCGAACGTGCGAACGCGGAGGGTAACCCCGGAATCGAGGACCCGTTCTACGTCATCGAGCGCGCCGCTCGCAGAGCGGTAGACCCCGTCGCCCGTTCCGATGAGAAGCGACATGTTCCCTGTCACCCCTTCACTGTTCGAGACGGACCCACTCGATACGCATCGGGTTCGTCGCGTGGCTGTTCCCTGTTCGTCGTGCGTCGTGTAGTAGCAAGCACCCTCATGGTGAATCCACTCCCAATTTCGTCGCTCGCAAGAGAACACCGACAGCGACGGCTGCCGTCGTCACGTGCATCAGTCCCAGCGTTACGAGAACGGACTGTGGGGCACCGACGAGTTCGGCGGGCGGCGAAACAAGCGGGACGAACGACACCAGTAGCACGAGCGCCGCGACGACGACAAACGTCCGCTTCGGCCGCTTCGAGATCCGTGTGATGAGACCGTAGACGACGGTCGCCCCGACGACTCCAACCGCCGAACTCGCGATAACCGGCATCCATCCTAACGGCTCGTACTCGGCCGGGACGGTGAACACTCCGAGAGCGATGACGAGCACGAGCGCGTTTACTGCAATAGCGACGGTTGCGGCGTACAAGCCGTACTGTGCGAGGCGAGTTGCGCCGACACGTGTCGATACGGTCGGTTCTATCGTGGCTTTATTCGATGCCATGTCCTATACTACACTTTATTTAGTAATATACTATCAAGTTCGAAGTCAGTGAGTAGCTTGCTCGTCTCTAGGTTACTCACCGTTCTTTAGGTCACTTACAGACTTCGAAGGAACAAGCTATACGACTTCAGCGGTTATAGTAATCGGTATGGTGGAGCCATCTCACGCCGAGGAGTTCGCCGAGACGATCCTCTCGAATGAAACGGAGAGAAAACCCGGTTCCGAACGTGCGGAGAAGGACAACCGGACCATGTCCGCACTCCTCAACCTACTGGGGAAGAAACACACCATCGTGATCCTCCACCAGTTCGCGACCGGCGAGGGGCCCTTGCGGTTCAGCGATCTCGAAGAGGCGGTCGATATCGCACCGAACACGCTCTCGAACCGTCTCAAAGAACTCACCCGGGTCGGATTGCTGACGCGCCGGGCGTACAACGAGATTCCACCGAGAGTTGAGTACGATTCGACGGAGAAAGCGAAGGATCTCGCACCTGTGTTCTGGTATCTCGGGGTGTGGACCGAGCGCCACGACCTCGAATCGACGCCGCTCGACGAGCTAGCGTAACCGTGGATAATCGATAATTCTCCTTGGATACCGGTCTGGACAGGAAACTCGCTGTCCGAAACTCAAATCGCCGCTTTACCTATCCGATAGTTTATGCTTGTTCTCCGTGATCTCCTCGTATGAGTCTCGACACCGAGCCGGTTCCAAACCGCCGCGACGTTCTCGCGGCGAGCGGCGCGCTCGCAACGGCGGCCCTAGCCGGCTGTCTCGGCGATGCCTCATCCAGTGGTTCGGCACCGAGCGTCAACAACGAACAACTCACGGAACTCGTCCGAGCGAACACCGAGTTCGCGCTTGCGTTTCACCGCAAACTCCTCGACAACTCGGAGGAACCGAACGTCTTTTCCTCGCCACACAGCGTCTCAGTGGCAATGGCGATGCTCTTTGCGGGCGCACGCGGCGACACCGAGAGCGAGATGGCAAAAGCCATGCGCTACACCCTCGACGACGACCTCCATCCGGCGATCGAGGCGCTCTCCGCGGATCTCGACGACCGAGCCGATGACGCGGACGACCCCGGTCTCCTCGATCGGATTCGTGGACGTGACGGCTCGTTCGATCTCTCGATCGCAAACGCGTTATGGGGCACACGAGAGTATCCCTACCGCGAGGAGTATCTCGACACCGTCGAGGAGCACTACGGAGCCGGCCTTCGGGAAGTCGATTTCGCCGATTCCGATGGAACGCGCGAGGAGATCAACGGCTGGGTCGCCGGCGAGACGAACGACCGGATCGAGGAGGTCCTCCCGGAAGGCTCGATTACCGCGAACACGCGGCTCGTCGTGACGAACGCGATCTACCTGCTTGCCGACTGGGCCAAGCAGTTCGATCCAGAAGACACCTCCGAGGGGGAATTTACCGCGCTCGACGACACGAACTCCGAGGTATCGATGATGCGCCAGACCGCGGAGTTTCCCTTCGCCGCCGAAGACGGCCTTGCACTCGTCGAACTGCCGTACGTCGGCGAGGAACTGAGCATGGTCGTGATCGTTCCCGACGGGGAGACGGTGGCGTTCGACGCCTTCGAGGCGGACCTCGACGCCGACCGACTCGAAGAGTTACTACAGGGAGTCGACACCACGGAAACCGAGGTCGCCCTCCCGAAATTCGAGTTCGAGTTCGATGCCCACCTCAACGACACCCTTACTGCACTCGGCATGGAGCGGGCGTTCGACCTCGGAGGCGCGGATTTCAGCGGGATGGCCGACGCCGAGTTGGCCATCGCGGACGTGTTTCACGAGAGCTACATCGCGGTCGACGAGGCCGGAACCGAGGCTGCGGCGGCGACCGCCGGGACGATGGAGGAGTCCGCCCCGCCCGCTGTGATCGCCGATCGTCCTTTCCTGTTCATGATCCGGGATCGTTCCACGAAGGCGGTCCTCTTTCTCGGTCGAATCACCGATATGAGCGAGATCGCCTAACCGCCCCGCTTAAGCCTCCCCTCGCGCTATTTTCGACAGTGTCCGTGCGGCTCACCTACGAGGGCGGGACGATCCGCGTGACCGGCGAGGAGCGCCGGCTCGATTTGGGCAACCCATCCGACCCGCTCCTCGAATACGATCCGCGCAGCAAGACACACCGCGCGCCCGCCTTCCGGTATACGGATCTCGTCTCCCGCCTCGACCGCGAGGGAATCGCGTACGAGGACCTCGTCTTCGAAACGCCCGAACTCCGCGGGCTTTCCTCGGACTACGAACTGCGATCCTACCAGCGTGCGGCCATGGAGGCGTGGCGCGAAAACGGAGATCGAGGGGTCCCCGCGAGCGACGCGCGCGGGGGCTCGGAACTACCCCGCTGTTCCGGTGTACTCGAACTCCCGACCGGCAGCGGCAAGACCGTAATCGCGATCAAGGCGATCGAGGAGATTGCCGCGCCGACCCTGATCGTCGTCCCCACGATCGACCTGCTCTCCCAGTGGCGCGACGAGCTACGACGGGAGTTCGATGTTCCTATTGGCGAGTTCGGCGGCGGGGTCCAGTCCCGCGAGGCGATCACGGTCTCGACCTACGATTCCGCGTATCTCAAAGCCGATTCCATCGGGGACGTCTTCCCGTTCGTGATCTTCGACGAGGCCCACCACCTCGGCGGCGAGGGGTACAGGGAGATTGCCCGGCTGCTCGCCGCACCTTTTAGAATGGGGCTGACCGCTACCTTCGAGCGCCCCGACGGCGCTCACGAAGTCATCGAGGAGCTCGTCGGCCCGGTCGTCTACCGGACGAGTGCCGACGAGCTCGCAGGCGAACATCTCGCACCCTACGACGTGAAACGGATCGAGGTTTCGCTGACTCCCAAAGAGCGCGCCGAGTACGAGCAGGTACAAGAGACGTTCATTTCGTATCTCCGCGAGTCGGGCATCCAGATGCAGCGCGGAAGCGACTATCAGGAGCTCGTCAAGCGTTCGGGTAACGATCCAAGAGCGAGAGAAGCGCTGCTCGCAAAACAGCGCGCCCGCGAGATCGTCTCGAACGCCGAGCGAAAGATCGAGGAGTTGGGAGATATCCTCGACCGCCACCGCGGCGAGCGGATCATCGTCTTTACCGCGCACAACGATCTCGTCTATCGGCTCTCCGAGCGGTTTCTCGTTCCGGCGATCACCCACCGCACTAGTACAGGAGAACGCCGCGAGATCCTCAATCGGTTTCGTGAGGGAACGTATTCCAGAATCGTCGCCTCGAACGTGCTGGACGAGGGGGTGGACGTTCCCGATGCGAGCGTCGCGGTCGTCCTTTCGGGGAGTGGCTCCGAACGCGAGTTCACCCAGCGATTGGGCCGGATTCTGCGTCCCGGCGAGGGAAAACGGGCCTTGCTTTACGAACTCGTGAGCCGCGATACGGCGGAGGAGAACGTTGCAGCCCGGCGACGATAGTCGTTTCCGGCTCCCGTGAGTGCTGCTTGATCGACTCGGCCACAGAGTTAATAGAGCAGATGTCAATCGGCTGCTATCATGGTATTTCAGCCGAACATGGGGCCGATCGAGCGGATTTTCAGAGGGGTGGTGGGGTGTGGCTATAGTAGTCGTTGAAACTGTTTGCACACCGGTTGCCCGACGTTTCGCAACCAGGTGTTTATTGACTTTCAACGACTACTATAATCGTTATGGCTCCCGGCGCGTTCGTCGACGGACGGCGCACAACCGCCGCTATCGCAGCGATCGCAGGGGATGGACTGCTGTTCAACGCCCGAACGCAACACTGTGGGGGTACGCGCTGTGCGGTATCGACGGAGCCTTCACGGAGTCGGATTCGGCCGAGCGAGCGACGGGCCAAACCAACTATTCGTCACTCGGTTCTCGATTTCCTGCCGAGGGAAGTCGACAGTATACTGTCGGACAGAACGGTTGATAGATTCGCCGACGGCCGTTCCCGGCGCCAACCTATCACAGCCTCTGCCCGACAGTATAGCCCCGTTTTTGACCATCGAGCGCATACCCCCGTTCGGTGCTGACCAAGGATCTCCTTCGCGTTTCGCGTGCGGGCGGGGGCTACCATCTCCAGTTCGCCGACCGCGAACACCGCCCGCTCGCCGCGAAGGTGCTCGGCGCGTTTCTCGACAACGTCGGCGAGTCATACGAAAGCCTCGACAGCGCGCTTTCGGAACTCGAAGGCGAGTACGAGTTCAAGCTCGTTCGTGGCCTCGCAAAACTCGCAGAACGCGAAGCGACCTTCGAGACGCGAGCCGAAGTCGATCCCGAACGCGCCCGCCGTGGGGCGTTCGAGGCGGGCGAGGACCTGCTGGTTGCGGACCGCGAGAGTCGAAGCCAGGCACTGTCACAGGCGGCCAACTCCCTCGGGATCACTCCTACGGAACTCGATCGGGCGCTCTACGCCGACCGCCAGCAGCGCCAGATCCTTGCCTCCTTCGAGGAGCGCTACGATCCCGAGAGCCTCCTCGTCCAGTACAACCTCTCTCTCGCACAGACCGCGCTGTTCGACGCCCGCGAAATCCGAGTGCGAAGCAGCGATCCCCGGCGGCTCGTCTCGACTACTAAACGCCTCGGTCTGCTGTATGAGGTTCGGAAAACCGACTCGGGGCGGGAGTTACGTATTACCGGGCCCGACGCGCTCTTTCGCGCGACTCGTCGGTACGGCACGTGCTTTGCTCGCCTGCTTCGAGTAGTCGTAAACACCGCAGAGTGGCATTTGACCGCGACCATCGACGACCACGGCACCGAGCGAACACTCGAACTCTCCGAGGACGATCCACTCCGAGTGCCCGACGGGGGGCCTGGCGTCGAGGTGAGCTACGATAGTGGTGTCGAGCGCGATTTCGCTACCCGATTCGAGGCGCTCGACCTCGACTGGGATCTCGTGCGGGAGCCCGAACCGCTCGAAACCGGCGCGAGCGTGATGATTCCCGATTTCGCCTTCGACTATCAGTACGAGGAGTTTCGCATCTTCTTCGAGATCA
>JADFQH010000038.1 GCA_022561895.1 Methanobacteriota archaeon
CGCGATCGACGCCGCGTTGCACTATCTGCCCGACGGCGAGAGCAGCGGCGTCTGCGTGGCGGGCACGGACGGGTGCGCGAGCTGCGAGAGGGCCTCGTACGCGACGACCGCGCCCTGCGAGTACGCGATCACGGTGAGCGACCGGCAGCGCCGCGCCTCCTCGGCGATCACGTTAGTCGCGGTCCCGGCTTCGACCCGGCCGACGTTCACCCGGGTCATTCCCTCCGAATGTCGAGGAATCGCGTAGGCGTCGTTCACCGCCGTCGCCATCGTTTGGATCGCGTTTTCTCCCTCTTCGGGGGCCTTTCCCGCGTGTGCTGAGGCCCCCCTAAACTCCGCCTTCAGGTGGCTCATCGCGAGCGGCTTTTCGATCCCCGCGACCACCTCGCCGGTCGGGTGATCGAGGCCGACGTGGACACAGAGCAGGTACTCGATTCCCTTTATGTACCTGCCCTCGGCCATCGGCCGTCCGCCGCCGGCTTCCTCCTCCGCCGGCTGGAAGAACACGGTAAGCGTTCCAGAGAACTCGCTGTCCATCACCGCCTCGATTACGCCCAGCCCGATCGCCATGTGGGCGTCATGCCCGCAGGCGTGCATCACCCCCTCGTGCTCCGATCGAAATTTCTCTCGGGTGGGACGATGGTCCTCGCTTGCTTCCTCGATGAACAGCCCGTCGATATCGACTCGGAGCCCAATGGATGGCCCCTCGCCGCGATCGAGGACGGCCACACAGCCCGTCTGTCCACCCTCACAGGCCGCGAGCACGTCCTCGCTGGCACCCCGTTCGCGGGCGCGCTCGAACCACGGCCGTAGCTCCGCGTCGCTCGGGACGGCCATCCGGCTCTCCGAGCGCATCGTTTCGTGACCGACCGCGAGTTCATCAACTTGCATTTGTTCGAGCTCCTCGACCAACAGACTCGTCGTGTAGAACTCCCGCCACGCCGGTTCGGGATACCGGTGGAACCGTCGCCTGCGCTCGACCAGTCGTCCTCTCAAATCCTGTGACATTCTCTCACGATTGCCGCCGTAGTCACTTAAAATACACAGAAACCGTAGACGGCGAACACGAAGGTTTTAGCGACGTGCGTTCGAGCCACGATAGCATGGCAAACGAACCGGATGTCGTCGTTCTCCGCGAGGGGACCGAGGGGCTTTCGACCGAACCATATAAGAAAGAACTCGAAACGCGTCTGCCCGATCACGAGATTCGGCGGGCGGCGACCGCGCGCGAGGAGCGCGACCTGATCGCGAACGCGCGCGTCGTCACCGGCGTCCGGATCGACGAGGCGTTGTTGGGCCACGCTGAGAACCTCGACCTGTTCGCCTGCGCCTTCGCGGGGACCGAACACCTCCCCATGAGGAAACTCGAAAAACGGGGTGTGGCGGTGACGAACGCCGGTGGAATCCACGCGCCGGGGATCGCTGAGGGCGTTCTTGGCAACATGCTCGTGTTCGCTCGGCGGCTCCACGAGGGCTGGCGACGGAAACAAGGCAGAGAGTGGCGACATTTTCAGTCCGGCGAGCTGACGGGAAGTACGGTGACGATCGTCGGGCTCGGCTCGATCGGGCGGGCGCTCACCCAGCGACTCGAAGGAATGGAAGTCGAGACGATCGGCGTGCGCTACTCGCCAGAGAAGGGCGGACCCACGGACGAGGTGATCGGGTTCGAGGAGGAGGCGCTTCACGACGCGCTCGCGCGCACCGACTACCTCGCCATTGCCTGTCCGCTGACGGAGACCACGAGAGGGTTGATCGGCGAGGCGGAGTTCGCCACCCTCCCGCCGGAGGCGGTCGTGATCAACGTCGCGCGCGGACCTATAATCGACACCGACGCGCTCGTCCGCGCGATTCGGAGCAACGGGATCCGGGGCGCGGCGCTCGACGTGACCGATCCCGAACCGCTCCCGCCGGAGCACGTCCTCTGGACGTTCGAGAACGTGCTGATCACGCCCCATACCGGCGGGCACACGCCGAGACACTGGGAGCGGTTGGCCGAGATCGTCGCCGGCAACGTCGAGCGACTCGACCGCGGAAAGGACCTCGAAGAGTTCGACAACCTCGTGCTGGCTCCCGGACCTTAGACCGAGAACACCTTCTGGGGGAACGCCGAAAAGCGCTCCGCGCCGTTTTCGGTCACGCGAAAGGACTCGCTGATCTCGACCCCCAACTCGTCCGTCCAGATTCCGGGGATCATGTGAAACGTCATGTTCTCTTCCAATACTGTGTCGTCGCCCGGCCGGAGACTCGCGGTGTGCTCGCCCCAGTCCGGCGGGTAGCCAAGCCCCATCGAGTAGCCGATCCGATCCTCCTTTTCGATGCCGTGTTTCGCGATCGTCTCGCGCCACGCCCGCTCGACTTCCTCGCAGGTGACGCCCGGCGCGGCCGTATCGAGCGCCGCGTTCAGCCCCTCGACGACTACCTCTGCGACCCGTTCCATCTCGTTGGGAACGCCGCCGACGACGGCGGTTCGAGCCAGCGGCGAGTGATACCGGTGGCGACAGCCGGCGAGCTCGACGATGACGGGATCTCCGTTCCTGAATGGCTCGTCGGACCACGTGAGATGCGGTGTGCCGGTGTGCTCGCCGGAGGGCATGAGCGGGACGATCGCGGGGTAGTCCCCGCCCATCCCCTCGATCCCGCCGACGAGGGTCTGATAGATCTCCGCGGCGACCGTCGATTCCGGTACTCCGGGACCCATCGCGTCGATCCCCGCCTCCATCGCGGCCTCCGAAAGCTGCGTGGCCTCCTCGATCAGCTCTATCTCCCGGTCGGATTTCACTACCCGAACCCAGTTCACCAGCAGGGTGGCGTCCGAAAAGGTCGCCTCGGGCAGCTTCTCTTGGAGGCGCTGGTGGGATTTTGCGGTGTAGTAGTAAGCGTCCATCTCGACGCCGACGTTGGTGTCGCCTCGCCCCATCCCCTCGATCACCCGCGCGACGAAGTCCATCGGATGTTTGCCGACCGGCGACTGGACGTGGTCGTCGTCGTAGGAGTGAAGGTTCCCGTGGTCGATCCAGACGGTGGCTTTCGCCCCGTTTTTGTCCATCTCGCGGCCCACCCAGACGGGTTGGTCGTGGTCCAGCGAGACGATCAGTCCCTGGTGGACGTAAAAGGACCAGCCGTCATACCCTGAGAGGTAGTTCATGTTCGCCGGATCGGTAAGAAAGAGCGTCTCGATTCCCGCCTCGCGCATGCGCTCTTTCGTCCGTTTCAGCCGCCCCTCGTACTCCGATCGATCGAACACCTGCATGAAACTCACTACCACATGGCTCTCGGCCCCACGACTTAGGTTTTCGTATACCCCGGAAACGAAATCCGTTATCGAGTCGCCTCGATCGCGTCCAGAAACAGCGAGATCCCCAGCTCGATCTCGCGTTCGGTAACGTCGAGCGGCGGCAGGAGTCTAACGGTGCTGTAGCCACAGCCGAGCGTGAGCAGGCCGCGTTCAAGGCCGGCTTTCACGACGGCGGTACGCCGTTCTCTCGAGTCGAACTCGACGGCGAGCATGAGACCCTTGCCCCGCACGTCGACAACGCTGTCGAAATCGACATCACGAAGCAGTTCTTTCACCTGCCGGCCGCGCTCGCGGGCGTTTTCGAGGAGGTCGTGCTCGTCGATCGCGTCAAGGGTAAACACGCCCTGGGCTGCCGCGAGCAGATCACCCCCGCCCCACGTCGAGCCCAATCGATTCTTCTCCTCGGGGAAGATCTCCTTCCGGGAGATCGTCGCCCCCGATCGCAGGGCTTTCGCGCTACAGATCACGTCCGGTTCGATCGCGTAGTGATCCGACGCCCACATTTTCCCTGTGCGGCCGAGTCCGGATTGAATCTCGTCGACGACGAGGTGAATCTCGTGGGTTTCACAGGCTTGCTGTACTTCCGCCATGAACGCCTCGCTCGGGAAGCAATAGCCGCCGACGCCCTGAATCGGTTCGAGAATCAAGAATGCGACCTCTCGGGGATCGAGATACCCCCGCTCGGGATCGAGCATGCGCTCCAGTTGGGAGCGCCCGCCCGCGAAGAAGCCACACGAGCAGGTCGCCGCCTCGCAGGTGCGGTCCTCGCAGAACGGCACCGTCCGCGTGCCGGCGATCTCGGGATAGGCGCGAGTATAAACGTCGCCCGAGCGCGTCATCGAGAGCGTTCCGAGCGTCCGGCCGTGGAATCCACCCAGAAAACTGATCCCGTACTTGCGTTCGGGCGTGTTCGCGTAGGTGATCTTCATTGCGTTCTCGATGGCTTCCGCCCCGGAGTTCGAGAGGAAGACGGTGTCCATCCCGTACTGCGAACTGGCTTCGACGAGCCGTTCCATGAGCTGGGCTGCTCCCGGAATTTCGGGGTTTTCTGGCCCGCCTGCGGAACCCGCATAGAAGTCCTGTCCGGCGATTTTCGTGGGATCCCCGAGATCAAGCTCTCCCATTGGGTCGAGGATCTTCGGGTTGTTGTATCCCAACGGCGCGGCCCCGATATGGCAGGTAAAATCCAGAAACACGTTGCCGTCGAGATCGGTACAAAAGGGTCCTTCGGCCTCTCCACTGATATCCCAGACGAACTCGTGGGAGTACTCGCTGGGTGCGGCGTGACGGTGGTGAGCGTCGATCCATTCTCTGGCCCGCTCGCCGGGGAGCCGCCGGACGCTCGGCTCCGCGTTATCACGATTCATACACAGAAACTGTATACATCGTTATTAACTCTTGTTGTGCATTAGTGTTCCTCGGCCGTGATCTACAGAAAGACGAGGCGAGTGCTCGGGGCTGAACCTGGAGGCGGTCCACTCAGAGTTGTGTCGAACACTGGCCTGATTTCGGAGTGAATTCGGAAAATTGCTATTGCCCTTTCGAACTGAGTTACTGCCGATCACCGATTGCCCACCGCTGATCAGGGGGACGACGATGGACGACATACTCACCGACACGAAAAACAATCTCGAACAGTATGCTGCCGACCGACAGCTCACGGCCGAAGCGGAAGCGATCCGCCAGGAAGCGCTCGAACTCCTCTCTCAACTCGCCGCCCTCGACCCGGCTCCCGCTGACGCCCCTCCCGAGGAGTTCGACCCGTTACAGTCGAGAAGTCACACCACCGACGACCCGTTTTCGAGGGATTCGGTCGTGTTCGGTTCGGATCCAAACTGCGGGAAGTGGATCGCGGTTTCCCCCGAGACGCTCGTTTCGCTCGAGGATACTCAGTGAGTTAGCACTCCGACCAGCCACAGGACTCGCAGGTCTTACAGCCCTCGGAGTAGTAAAGTGTCATCGACCCACAGTCGGGACACTCGGGGCTTTCCCCGGCGTCGATGAGGTCCTGATGGGCGTCCGTCGAGGAGCCCGAATCAACCGCCGTCCTACCCCCGGAGTCCGATGGACTCCGGCGTACTCCGGAATCACTTCGTGATTCCAGACCGCCGTCGGAGCTCGGCGGGTTCTCGTGTGCGCCGGAATCGCCTCGTGATTCGAGATCCCGATCCGAGTCTCCGCCGGTCGACTCCGCAGCGTCCTCCAGTTCGGTGAGGTTCTGCTGTTTGGGGTAGGCACGCTCGATCTCGCCATCGAGATACCGCCGCAGCGCGGTGCCGATCGCGTCGGGGATCGAGTTGACCTGCTGGCCCTTGTCCCACGCGACCTTCGGCGAGCGAATTCCCTGTAACTCGCTTGCGATCTCCTCGGGATCGACGCCCGAGCGCAGGGCCGTCGAGATGGTTTTTGCGAGCGCCTCGGTGAAGCTCGCGGTAAAGCCTCCCGAATTGCCGATGTTCGCAAACAGTTCGAACGGTCGTCCCTCGCTGTCCTCGTTGATGTTGACGTAGAGCTTGCCGTAGCCGGTGTCGATGCGCTGGGTTATCCCATGTAAGACGTCCGGTCGCGGGCGTTTGGTGGCGTACTGGCCCGATTCGGGGGTGAAACTGAACTCGTCGGAGACGACCGCGCGGACCTCCTCGTGAGTCAGGAAGTCGTCGATCCCGCCGAACACCTCGGTGATCTGCTCGACCAGCGCTTCTGCGGCTTCTTCTTCGTCCGCGAACTCCGCGTTGTCCGCCCGCGTGGTGAGCACCTGCTTCGAGCGGGTTCCATCCCGATAGACGGTGACGCCCTTCCCGCCGTTGTCGTAAATATATCTGTAGACCTCCTCCATATCCTCTCGACTGGCCTCGTTCGGGAAGTTACAGGTCTTCGAGATGGCACTGTCCACCCCTTTCTGGCAGGCACACTGGACGGCGGCGTGGTCCTTGCCCGTGAGATCCGCGGTGACGACGAACAGCTCGCCGATGGCGTTCGGCACGGTCGAAAGACCCTCGACGCCGTCGAATTTATTGCTACTCATCTGCTCTTGGGCTTCGCGCTTTACCGCCTCGACGTCGATCTCGTTCGCTTCGAGGACTCTCAGGAAGTAGTCGTCGAACTCGACGAGCATCTCGTCGCCCTGAACGTCGTCTGAGACGTTCTTGTAGTACGCAACGTTGTAGATCGGCTCACACCCTCCCGTGGTGTTGCCGACCATCGAGGTCGTGCCTGTAGGCGCGATCGTCGTCGTATTGTGATTTCTGATCGGGAATCCCTCTTTCCAGTCGTCGGCGCTCTCGCCGGTCTGGTGTTCGAACCACTCGCGGTAGTTCGTTGGATCCGCGTACTTCGAGTCGGACCAGTCCTCGAAGGGGCCGCGCTCGCCTGCGAGTTCGCGACTCGTCCGTTTCGAACCGTGGTTGATTCGGGTCATGAGCTGGCTCGCCATCTCGTTTCCTTCCTCGCTGCCGTAGCGCACGCCCAGTTGGATGTACAGCTGCGCCAGCCCCATGATACCCAGCCCGATCTTTCGCATTTCCCGTACTTTCTGTTCGATCTCGGAGACCGGGAAATCGGACATGGTGACGACGTTCTCCAAAAAGCGCGTCCCGAGTTCGATCCGTCGCTCGAACTCCTCGGTGTCGATCGCCTCCTCGAGGTAGGCCGCCATCGCCGACCCAAGTGAATCGTACTCGCCCCCGTGCTCGGCGTGCCAGACCCGCCAGTCAGGTGCGTCGTGTGCTGCGAGCGTCGAGAGGTTGATATGGCCGAGATTACAGGCCTCGTACTCCTCCAAAGGTTGCTCTCCGCAAGGATTTGTTGCAAGAATCCGATGATCTGGATGTTCGTCCACATCGAACGAGTGTTCCTTGTTCACCCGTTCGAGGAAGATGATTCCCGGCTCGCCGTTCTCATAGGCGCCATCGACGATCCGCTCCCAGATCGCCTCGGCCGGAATCGAGAACTCCTCGCCGACCTCGACATGGTGGCCCAGCCCGTAGCGCTCGTACATCTCCTTCGTCTCGGCCGTGGCGATGTGTGGTTCCTCTGTACGGGGGTTCTCGAAGACGAACTCTTCGTCGGCGTAGAGCGCCTCCATGAACTCGTCCGTAACCCCGACGGAGATGTTGAAGTTAGAGAGGTGACCCTCGACGGCGTTGCGAAGGTGTTTCGGCACTCTCCCATCGTCGTCGATCAGTTCGCGGGCCTCTTCGAGCGCTTCGGAGAAGGTAGTGTAGGTGTAGTCGTCGGGATCGTTGAGTTTGAGGGTGTGAGCAAGCGAGACGTCCTTGTTCTTTGCATGGATGAACTCGATGACGTCCGGATGGGAGACGCGCATGACGCCCATCTGTGCGCCCCGCCGAGTACCTCCTTGGGCGATCGTCTCGCACATCTGATCGAACGTCCGCATGAACGTAATCGGACCGGAGGCGATTCCCCCTGTACTTCCGACGCTATCGCCGTATGGCCGTAATCGCCAGAAGGCATAGCCCATACCGCCGCCGCTGTTGTGTGAGACGATACCGTCCGTGACGTACTCGTGGTTGTCTGCAACAGTGATGTCGTAGACAGTTGCGTTCGCCGATCCGGATACGCTTTCGACCTCGACGCCGTACTCGTCACCGATGACGTACGAATCGCGTGCGTTCACCGACTCGGCGTTTGCGAGTCCGAGTTCACGACGTTCGTCGATGAACCCGACATCACGCATGAACGCCGTTCGGCCCTCGCCGGTCGTCGGAATCAGTCCGTAGTACGGATGTGCGTCCTCGTCGCGGATGACCGACTTCTTGACCGGGTAGCCAAGCCCCATCATCAGCGTTCCGACATCGTCGATGGCCCCCTCTGAGGCGCTGTACAGCTTCGGGTACGTCTCGTTGAGCAGGGAGCCGTCGGCTGTGAAGTAGCCCCGAAGGAACGACTCGACGTGGTTCGCGGGTGCGTTCTTGATGACCTGTGGAACGCAGGCGGATTGTGCGCCATCGCGCTTGCAATCGAAGTTCGTTTTCCACCAGCGTTTGATCTCGTGGCTGTTGATGGTGATTTCGTAACAGCCATCGGAGAACGTCGAGGAGGTATGGGTCCCGAATAGCCGTTGTGAGAGCTGCTCGATATACTCGACGATGCTCTCGCGGTTGACGTGGAAGCGAATACCGTTCTGATGCCACGATCCGTCGCCGACCCAGAGACCGACGAGTTCGGCGAGTTCTTCGGTCAGAGAGACCGGTTGGTTGACGGACTTGACCGCAGTTCCGTTGGATTCGAGCTGCTCGCGCGTACGGAACTGCCCGACGGTCGTCTGATGGACGCCGAGTTCGTCCGCGATCTCCGAATCCGTATGGCCTGCCTCGTGCAGGTCGATCAAGGTCGACTCGTCGAACGAAGTCGATCCGGGAGCGCGTCCGCCGGTCCCGTTCGGTGGTAGCTGTAGTTCGTGACTGCGACGACGCTGCACCGTCGATTTCCCATAGCCCAGTTGTTCTGCGATCTCGTAGTCGCTCAGCCCCTCTCGATACTGTTCGAGGATTTCCGCGTTCTCGACGCGTCTGTTCTCGCCCCACTGTGGTCCGCTCGGTACGGCCGCAAGCGGTGGCACAGTTCGTTCGGTTTCTCGTAGCCATCCGAGTGCATACTGTACCTCCTGTCCGGCTCGGATCTCGTCGAGTCGGGTCCACTCTCCGTCTACCTCGATGCGGTGGTTCGGCGTCCCCCTGATAGAAAGTCCGTTCGCAAGCGTTACGGTCACCGTTTCTGCGTTCTCGTACTCGTGGGTTTCCTCGACCGGTTTGTACTCGAACCCGTTGTCGGTTCGCTGTGCGATGCGATCGCCGACTGTTACTTCTGAAACGCTGATCTGTCCCCTGTCCTCGATCATGACCGTCGAATCCGCCGTGAGACACTGAAAGACCTCGGCGGCTTCCTTAGCTGTCTGATGAATGTCCGAGATGTCATCAGCGGGCGAGTCGACGAAGCAGGCAGAAAGCTGCTGGAGCTCGCCACCCGCGTTCATCAAGGTCGGCGAGTTCGGAACGAACGAGAGCTGTTCCATCAGTTCTCGGAACTCAGCTTCTTTTTCCTCGACGTGTTCGCGGATCCCCTCGGGAAGTTCGGGAACAACTGTTTGGTACGCGAACTTGGTGACGTTATAGACGGTGAGTTCGGTTTCGACCGTGTCCTCGACAGTGGCTCCCGTCCCGAATACGTCGCCAACCAGTTCGTCGCGCCGTGGATGATCGGGCTTTAACTGGTCGGGTGTGACGCTGATCTTGCCGCCCTGTTTTTCGGCTTCGAAGACCGCCTCCGCGAGCGCGATGTTTTTCGCGACTCTCTCGAAGAGATCCTCTTGGGTTTCGGTCAGCTCACCCGCTGCGTTCTTCTGGAGGTATCGAGCAGGAAGGATGTTCTGGTAGGCGTTGTCAGTGAGGCGCTCTTCTAAACTCTCTCCTTCGGTGCGTTTTACCGGCAGGCTGATCTCCGTTGCGTCGGGGTCCGCACTCATGCGCGTCCCCGCTTACGACCGGCAGATCCCGATATATGCACGATTCGCGGCTCTATGTAGGTTCGTGAAGCTCCCATCTGTAACGGGAACTGCCAGTTTCCCCACCGGCATAAGTTTACTTCTTTGCTGCAAACATAGTTAGAAATACTGAACATGGATCCCTCTGTCGAGTCTGTCGGATTCTCCCCCACGTTGACCACTTGCTCGGACTACGGCCGGCACCTACTATAATCTGTCCGAAGTAGAGTGAAAGTGAAACGGAGATTACCACTCCGGAAACCGACGTGTTGCTTCGAGTTCTCTCGAACTACTACCAAAGTGTGCGTCGGAAGTGAACGGCTTCGCCCGTCACGTCTGACGCACGTCAGTCAGGCAACCCAAACACTTATTTATTCCTATACTAATTTCGACATATGGACGAACCGGTTCCGATGGAGGCGTTTCTCGCCGCCGATTCGAGCATGCTGTTGCTCGTGTTAGCGGCGTTGGCGGTCGTGCTCCTCATCGGACGGTTCCTGCTCAACCTCGCGTGGCGACTCGTCGCCGTAACGAGCGCCGCAATTGTGACGTTTTATGCCGTTACTGTTGTTTTACCCTCCGTCTTCGCACTGGTCTAAAAAATTCTCGATCACCTCGTGACCGGCACTCGTAAGAACGCTTTCGGGATGGAACTCTCGCAGGATCGTTAGTTAAAAATCACCTATGATGAGAACTTTCTAAAGTTCGTATTCCTGTTCTATCCGGCTCCAAAAACGCCGAATAAATTGATACTATTCCAGCATCTGGTGTTTCGACTACAAACAGTCGATATAGATATAAGTGAACTACCCCCACCTACCGCGCTCGGGGTTGTTCACCCCTCACTTGTTGAGGTGGGAGCTTCCTCGTTCAACGACGGGACGCGCAGATTCACATGGAATCCACAGCGTCTACGAGAGCTCCGCTCTCGTGCGCCCCGTCAGAACCGTCGGTTCTGAGGACGGTCCCGGTCTCTGGAGGTCGTTCAACAGGCTTCGCCTTTCGTGATGACAAAAACCGTAAGTTTTCGAACCACATGGATTCGGCCTGTCCCATGCCTATGTTCTGCATCGCATGCAGTGGATGAGAACCGTTTCTACTGTGACGCAGAACGGTTCACACCGTCACGCACTACTCCTTCGGTCGGTGTGCGCTCAAAGGTTGGCGGCACCGAGAGTACGGCGCGTGCCTCCTCCCTACTCGCTCGCTTCGCTCGTTATGGAAGGGATATTGTGACTGTTTCAAGATAAGAACTATATTAGTGAAATAATAATTTGAGTTAATAAATTTTAGATAGTATAATATGTTAGTTATTATATACTATTGTAAAGATTTGATACTAACTGCTGCTACTATGATAATAGAAAAGAAATGGAACAGAAAAAAAGCCGCCGATTGTTCCTTCAGAAAATCGGTGTGCTTGCAGGTGTCGTCAGTATCCCTAGCGTAGCGGCAGAACGCGAAATCGGTGATCTCTTTAATCAAACTGGCTGGACGGTCTATCAGGATTTCTATGGCTTAGACAATCGTAGAGGTGATCATAACGGGAGTGCCACTCGGATAACTCCTCCGTGAAAGTCACAGAATATCAAAATAAAACAGACTGCTAAAGCAAATTATACGACAATATTTACTGGATAAAGGGCATGGTTAGACATGGATCGTAGAGTCGTTGAGATCGGAAGCAGTGCAGTATTCGTGTTTGTAGCTACATATCTAATAAACACGTTAAGAAATCCATTGTGGGATCTGATTAGCCAGTGGGCAAACACTCCTCTCGATGAAATAATTTTGATTCTTTTTTTTTAGTTAGTTTATGTTTTTTCTCTGCTGTCGGATTCTCCTTTTATATGCATATTCATACTTTGAATCTTGCCGCGGGAGGCGCTGCTGTCTACGTATTATGGCTTCTCTACATAGAAACAACCGCCGGCCCATTCGATAGCCCCGCTCACAGTTATCTGAGGATTTTCTACTTAGCCGGATTCGTGGTTGGCGCTCTGTTAGTTAACTGGAGTCGAGGTCGAGGATTCCTCCGATAATAACCCACTATTCTAGCGAACTATCTATAAACAGTGAGAAAATTTTCGACGAGGTCGTGGCCAACACCTGTAAGAACGCTTTCCGGGTGAAATTGCACGCATTCGAGCGGCTGCTCGCGGTGGCGAATCCCCATCACCAGCTCCTCCCCCAAGTGCTCGGTCGTCGCCGTCACCTCGAACGAGTCGGGGATCTCGGTCGCGATCAACGAGTGATAGCGCCCGGCCTGAAATCCCTGTTCTATCCCCTCGAAGACGCCCTTGCCGTCGTGATCGATGGCGAACGCCTTCCCGTGGACGGGTTCGGGCGCGCGGCCAACAGTTCCGCCGTGGGCGTAGACGGCGGCTTCGAGACCGAGACAGACACCCAAGGTCGGGATTTCGGGACTTAGCTCCCGAACGACATCAAGCGTGACGCCCACATCACGAGCGTTTTTCGGATGGCCCGGTCCCGGCGAGAGGACGATCGCGTCCGGATCGATCTCCCGTACGTTATCCAGTGAGACGGTGTTTCTGTGAATCTCGGTTTCGCAGCCGTGTTCCGAGACGTACTCGACGAGGTTGTAAGTAAAGGAATCGAAGTTATCGACGAACAGCACCCGCCGGGCGCGAGCGAGGCTCACTGTATCACCCCTTCGGTCTCGATCCGGGAGATAGCGTCGAGAACGCCGCCCATCTTCTTTTCGGTCTCCTCGTACTCCGCCTTCGGATCGCTATCTGCGACCAGTCCCGCACCCGCTTGGACTGTGATTCGATCGCGCTCTTTATGATCGATCGTCGCCGTCCGAATCGCAATCGCGGTGTCGGCGTCGCCGGTCCACGAGTAGTAGCCCACACCGCCACCGTAGATGCCTCGGGGTGCGCCTTCGAGTTCGTCGATGATCTCCATTGCCCGGATCTTCGGTGCGCCCGATAAGGTTCCCGCCGGAAACGCCGCCCGCGTCGCATCGAACGCATCGAAGGACTCCGTCCTTCTGGCAGCCGAGGGGTCCTTGGAGTCGTCCAAATTGCTAGCCAACTGTCCGGTTACGGTACTTTCGATATGCTGGACGTGGCTGTATTTGAGAACGTTCATGAACTCTTTTACGCGAACTGATCCCGGTTCGCTCACCCGGCGCACGTCGTTTCTCGCGAGATCCACCAACATGGTGTGTTCGGCTCGTTCTTTGCCGTCGGCGAGCATCTCACCGGCGAGTCGTCGGTCTTCGACGGGGCTTGACCCACGCGAGCAGGTCCCCGCGATCGGGTTGCTCGTTACGAGGCCATCTCGAACTGAGATCAGCGTCTCGGGGCTTGCTCCCACGACAGTCCGGTCGCCATAGCCAAGCAGATACATGTACGGCGAGGGGTTGATCTCCCTGAGCGCTTCGTAGAATCCCAGCGGGTCGATTTTACCTGCGAGTTCGCGCTTTCGCGAGATCACTCCCTGATAGATATCACCATCGAGAATATGCTCTTTCGTCCATCGGACGGCCTCCTCGTACGCCTCGCGGGAATCAGCACGCTCGCTTTCGCGGACGAACCCGCCGGTTTCGGGTTCGTCCGCACGTTCGAGGGTCGAATGCACTCGGTTGACCTCCCCGACGAGTGCCTCATACAGCGCCTTTGGATCGTCCTCGGGGAATACGATCGGCGTAAGTGACAGTGTGAGTGTTCCTTCAACTTCGTCGAAAACCAACGTCCTGGTGCTCAGGACGAACTGGGCGTCCGGCGTCTCGCTTTCGGGTCGCTCGATCCCGACCTCCGAGAGCCAGAGGTCGTAGACCGCGTCGTAGGCGAGAAAGCCAACCAGCCCCCCGTGAAGGTGGCCGTCATCGGGGAAGTCGATTCTCGGGACGTTCGGAAGGGTTTCTCGAAGGCTATCGAGAACGTCGTCGCCGTTTGGTCGGAGGAGTCGAGACAGACGCTCATCACCGAGGATGTCGATTTCGGTGTCGTCGGGACCGAGCGTGATGACTGCCTCGGGATCGTAGCCGACAAACGAATACCGAGCATGGCGAGTGGCGGTTTCGCTCGCGGGTTGGAACGCCCCATCGGGGTTCGAGGAGGCGACCTTCTCCGCGCTTTCGAGCAGATAGCCGTATCCCTCGTCGGCAAGCGCTCCGTAGGCGGCAAGCGGCGTTGTTTCCAGATCGAGATCCGCCCCGACGTAGATCACGGATGGCGCTTCGACGCTCGCTTGCGCACAAAACGTCTCGCGGTCGATCATCTCGCCGACACCTTCGATTCGATCCCTCTCGCTCGCCGGACGAACCGCTCGACCAGTTCGTGATCTTTCACACCACCCGCCGATTCCACGCCGCTCGCGACATCCACGCCGAACGGCTCGACGGTTTCGATCGCCCTAAGGACGTTCTCGGGAGTCAGTCCGCCCGCAAGGATCACTGGCGAGTCGAGGGTCGTCGCGAGTTCGTGGGTTCGTTCCCAGTCGTGGGTTTCCCCGGTGCCGCCCGCGCCGCTCGCGTCCGTCGAGTCGACGAGTAGGGCGTCCGCAGTCCCGTCATACTCGCGAGCCACCTCTATAGCACTCGCATCAATCGATCCGATCACCGGTCGCGAGATTTCCTCACGAACCCCTTCGAGATCCGCTGGCGAAAAGTCGCCGTGGATCTGCAGCACGTCCGGACGAGTGCG
>JADFQH010000333.1 GCA_022561895.1 Methanobacteriota archaeon
TCTCGTTGATCAGCTCGGGCCCCGAAATGCCGTCGGGGAATCCGGGGTAGTTCGCGACATCCGTGGTGAGGGTAAGCTGCCCTCCTGGCTCCGTGCCCTCGATCACGAGCGGTTCGTTGTTCGACCGGGCGGCGTAGATCGCGGCCGTGAGCCCGGCGATCCCGCTGCCGGCGACGACGAGTCGGCGGTGTTCCTGTCCGCCTTCACGCTCGATCCCCAGTTTCTCGTCTAGCTCGCCGGTTTCGTCGAGCGCGCTGGTCTCGTCCCAGCCGCCGATGAGTTCGCGGTCGATGAACACCTCCGGTGCTGTTTGTCGCCCGTCGGCTCGCTCGACCATCTCGGAGAACAGTTCCTCGTCCTCCGAGACGTTGTACACCTCGTAGTCGATTCCCTTGGCGTCGAAGAGGTCCTTCGCCATCTCGCAGTACGGGCAGTCGTTTTTCGTATAGATCTCCACCCGCGGTTGATCGGTCATGGCCTGATCTACGTGCGCGCGGTATTTATTCTCCGTCATCGACGTGGTTCTGACCGCGATCTCGGATCCGGTCGAAGCGCTTAGGGATCGCTCGGCTGAGTGGATGGTATGCCCGCCGATTTAGCGGAGAAGACGGATCGTTACGAGGTTCTGCTCGCGGAGGCGCTCGACGCTGCCGAGCCCGCCGGTGAAACGGGAACACCGCTCGCCGAGGCGGCCGAGGAGTGTCTGGAGATGGCGGGGTCATATCTCGGGGATGGACGCCATTTCCGAGAGCAGGGCGACCTCGTGAACGCGCTGGCGTCGTTTTCCTACGGGCACGGCTGGCTCGATGCGGGCGCGCGGATCGGCGTGCTGTCGGTCCCACAGGAAGGACACCTCTTTACTGTCTGATGGATCGAGATATCGGACGAATTTTGGAAAGAGTTCGGAAAACACTCTTTTACTATTCGGTGGTCGATGAACACGTCACGCCATAGCGTGTGTACCTACTAACAGACACGAAGCTCGACTGAACAATATGAGGGGGGGACAGACCCGCCGAACGAATGCGAACGGAAGTGAATCCAATGACAAGAGACACTGATACGAACGAAGATAGTACGGGAGAGTACAGAAAACGGATGCCCGATTTCCCGCTGAACCGCAATGGGGAGTCATACTCGAACGCTCCCGAACCGACGACCGATGGCGGGAGTCCCTCTCGCCGAGGGTTCTTGGCCGCCTCCGCGGCCGTGGGCCTTGGTGCGGCCGGGCTGGCCTCGCCGGCCGGTGCCGACGAGCACGATGACGACGACAACGATCACGACGACGATGACGATCACGACGGGATGGATCACGGTGGCGGGGACACGGGTGTAGACAGTCTCCAGGAGATCGTCGACGATCCCCAAGCGTACTACGTCGACATTCACACCGAAGCCTTCCCGCAAGGCGACGTGCGCGGCCAGCTCGAAGCCGAACCCGGAACGACCGAGTTCTCCGTCAGGGCGGTCCCCGAGCAGGTGCCCGACGAAGAGGGCGGTGGCAACCCAGGCACCAGCGCGACGTTCGAGTTCACCATCGATCCCAAGGAGGAAGTGATCTGTTTCGACATCTGTTCGAACGGCGTCGAACCGCCGTACATGAGCGGGGCGTTCACCTCGACACACATTCACGAGGGCGAACCCGGCGAGGTCGGCCCGCCGCGAGTCGTCTTCCCCAACCCGAACCAGCGCGACGACGATCCCGAGGGAATCCGCAGGAGCGTCGGCTGCCTCCCCATCGAGATCGCGGGCATGACAGGCGTCGAAGAGTAACTGACGATCGGCGACACTGCCTACTGTTTTTTTCGCCATCCACCGAACGACCGTAGCGCTATTGGTAGATACACCGTCAGTTCAGCGTAGAATGCAGACGAATTTCGGAGAGAGTCCGGAAAACCCTCTTTTACCGTTGTAGCGATATATAATCTGCGTGTGAGGTACAGCGGTGTACTGAAGCGAGATCGAGGGAAACAATGACTGAACACGACGACACGAACGACAGTGCGAAACGACGGATCGGACGAATGCCCGACCACCCGCTGAACAGAAACTGGTCGGTTGGTTTGCATGCGGGGAACGGGCCGGCTGACAAGGGAATTGAAAACGCTCATCACGGCCCTTCGCGGCGCGGGTTCTTGGCTGCCTCCGCAGCGGTCGGCCTCGGTGTCGCTGGAATGGCCTCGCCGGTCGGGGCGGACGACCACGACGATACCAGCTCCATGGACGAGGAGGAGTCCGACGACTCGGCAAGCGAACACGAGGAGGAAATCGAGGAGGGTGCTCGGATCGTCCACCTCTCGCCCGATGCGCCGGTCGTCGACGTTTACGTCGATGACGAACTCTGGTTCGAGGACGTAGAACCGTTTGCGACCCAGACGGAGTATCTAGAGTACGTTCCGGGGACGTACACGATCCAGTTCGCTCCAGCCGGAGAAGGGCAGGACGCAGCGGTGCTCGAAGACGAGGTCACCTTCGAGGAGGGTCGCTACACGGTTGCCGCCGTGGGCGAGGTGTGTGCGGTCAGCGACGAACCGCTGCGGATCGTCAACTTGGAGGACGACACCAGCCCGACGACCGAGGGCCACGCGCGAATACGAGGTATCCATGCCTCGCCGGATGCCCCTCCTATTGATTTCACCACCCCTGATGAGGAGCGAGTTTTCGGAAACCTCGGGTTTGGCGAAGGAATCTACGGCGAGATCGAAACGGAAGAAGAGGTCATCGAGATCCGCGAGTGTGCAAGCGGGTCAGTCATCGAACGTTTCGAGATCGGTTTCGAAGCGGGCCACGTGTATACGGTGTTTGCGGTTGGCTACGTCGATAGTGATAACGCGCCCCGAGACGCGGTGGAAAATGCCTCGTTGCGTATTGGTATCACCGAAGACGCGACACCGGGCGAACGATAAGCCGTATAGCAAGCATCGGTTGAGTGGCGTTCACACACCTATATAGCGAGTATTAGGGTAACTACTTCGCGCCGTGCGCCGCGGGCGCGATACCGTGCGTGTAG
>JADFQH010000334.1 GCA_022561895.1 Methanobacteriota archaeon
CGTTCACTCGGGCAAATCGCCCGTCGGACTCGCCGCCGCAGCCGTCTACGCCGCCGCGCTCCTGACCAACGAAAAGACCACGCAGGCCGCCGTCAGCGAAGTGGCGGACATCTCCGAAGTGACCATCAGAAATCGGTATCACGAGCTGCTCGAAGCCGAAGAGAGCGTCGGTATCGCATAACATAATAGCCAGCCGTTTCGTGTAGCCGGTATGAGTCTCGATTTCGATTCGTTCACCCTTGCCGCCGCGACAGCAGATCTGAGCGAGGAGCCGTACGCTCGCGAACACGCAGACTGCGTCGAGTTCCGGATGGATCTCGCGGACGATCCGCTGACCGCACTCGCTTCATACAGTGGAGAACTTCCGCTGATCGTGACGAACCGGGTCGATAGCGAGGGTGGGGAGGCGGCAGGCGATCGGCGACTCGACGATCTGGCCCGCGCTGCGGAGTTCGACAGCGTCGGGGCGCTCGACATCGAACTCGCGACGCTCGAATCCGGGGCGGACGAGACCGCAGCTCACGCGCGCGATCACGAGACGAGCGTGATCGTTTCCGCACACGATTTCGAGGGGACACCAGGAACCGAGAGGATGTACGAGATCCTCGAAAAAGCAAACAAGAACGGCGATGTCGGCAAGCTCGCGGTCACGGCCGAGGAGCCAGGCGACGTGCTCGCGCTGCTGTCGGTCACGTACGAACTGGCGACCGAGGGCAAGCAGGTAGCGACGATGGCGATGGGCGAGGCAGGAAAGCATTCGCGGGCGGTTGCGCCGGTGTACGGCTCGCGAATCGGCTACGCGCCGGTGAGTTCCGAACGCGCGACCGCACCGGGCCAGTACGATTTGGCGCTGCTTTCGGAGCTGGTTGAACGGTTGCGGTAGCTCTTTTGTCCCCGTTCACGGAGAACGAGATATGCCAGACGCTTCGCTCGAATCGCTGCTCGAACGGAACCGGAACCACGCCGAATCGCTTTCAGCCACTCATTTCGAATCCGTCCGCGACGGACAGCGACCCGCGCTGGTGTCGGTCTGCTGTTCGGACTCGCGGGTCTCTCAGGAGGGGATGTGGGCGGCCTCGGAACCGGGCTGGCTCTTTACGCCGAGCAACATCGGCAATCAGGTCTGGGAGCGGGATGGAGAGGAGCTCGTCGTGGATGGCTCGGTGCTCTACCCGATCATCCACACCGAAACACGGACGACGGCCATCGTCGGCCACACCGGCTGTGGGGCGGTCACGGCTGCCTATCAAACAGTGCAGGGAACGTCGGGCGACGAACCGGCGGGCATTCGAAAGCGGATCGAGCTTCTCGTGCCAGTCGTCGAGGAGGCCATTGAGCGCGGTGTCGTCGGTTCGGAGCAGTCAGCGGAAGAGGCGATCAACCGGCTCGTCGAGTACAACGTCCATCGGCAGGTCGAGTTTTTGGACGATGCAGCGGAGATACCGAACGAGGAGCGAATCTACGGCTTTGTCTACGATTTTCAGGGCGTGTATGGTTCGGTCCCTGGAAAAACGTATCTCGTGAGCGCGAACGGCGAAACCGATCCCGACCGGCTACGCACGCTCGTTCCCAATGAGTACGGCGATCACGTAGAGAGCTTGCTGTCGGAGTGAGTCGGAACGGATCGAGTGATCGTGCAATCAGTAGATTGGACGCCGGCTATCGATCCATTGACGCGGGAACGGTGGGGACGACGGGCATCCGCGAGGTGACGAGATACGAGGATTTTCTCACCGCGCCTTTCGCGTACTGTTTCGTGCTCTTGTGGATCGGCGTGCGTTTTCCCTGAATGCTCGTCGAACCCTCGGAAAGCGCCCCGACAACGGTCTCACAGGTGATGTCACTCTCCGTCATTCCGTGTTCGATTTCGATGGCGATCTCCGTATAGGCTCGGCCGACGTTCGGCAGGTAGTGGGCGTCGCTCGCGCCGAGCTTCGGGTACTCGTGGCGTTTTGCGAACGCCCGCGCACGGCGGTTGCGATAGCCCGTAAACAACATCGAGTTGTACACTTCAACGGCGTCACAGTCCTCAATACGGCGTTTCCTGACTCCGTGACGGCTGCGCTGGAAGGGGTGAGGAACCGCCGCGACCCCACCTAGCTCACGGACCGTTTCGACTGTTTCCTCGAAAGACTTTCCCGAGCTGGGACACTCCTCGACGCCGATCGCAAGCAAGTGTCCATGGGCGGTCGAGACTTCGACGCCTGGGATCCCGATCAAGTCGTATTTAGGGGCGAGTTCGGCCGCGCGGAGCGACTGTTCGATCTCGTCGTGGTCGGTGATCACCACGCTGTCGAGTCCGATATCGGCGGCGTGTTCGAGGATGAGTTCGACCGGCTCGTGGCCGTCATACGAACCGTCGGAATGAACGTGGGGGTCAACTGAGATGGTGAGTGTGGGCGACATAGGGGTTCTGCGGAGTCCTCAGACGACAACCGGTTGGTGATTGTACCACAATATGTCGGAAAACAAGTTAAATCCTTCTGCCGGATCGTGCACGCTGTGGGCATGGCTCATACTGATGCGAGCATCGCCTTCGTCCGCGGGGAAAGCTGTGAGACGACCGTACGCCCCTGCTGTTCGCGTTCGATCAGCCCGGCGTCAGCGAGGCGTGTGAGATGATGGCTGACCGTACTCGGATCCCGATCGAGCGCCTCGGCCAGTTCGGCCCCGCTCGCCGGGCCGAGTCGGGAAAGCGTATCGAGGACGATTGCGGTCGCGGGCTCGCCGACCGCGGCGACGAGCTGTGGGTCATCGATAGCAACGGGGTAGTACCGACGTTTCCCGTTGATCTTCTCGCTCGTGAGGAGCGATTCGTCTTCGAGAACCCGGAGGTGATGGCGAACGGTCGAGAGCGAGGTATCGAGTCGATCGGATAGTTCGGAGAGAAAGGTTCCGGGATCGGACTCGACGGTCGCGTGGATCCGCTCGCGCAGATCGTGCTCCAGCGGGTCGCTGCCGTCGTAGCGACTGTAGCCACAGAGGACGCCC
>JADFQH010000039.1 GCA_022561895.1 Methanobacteriota archaeon
ACCAACCGGGGCTCCCGCCGACCGGTCGGCGGCCGGCCCACCCATTGTGATCAAGCCGCCTCATTGTGATCAAGCCTCCTCACTGTGATAATTAAATGGTGTCTGACACCAATTTATCCAATTTATCTATTTGAAACGAAACAACAAAAGAACACTGTCAGACACTATTTTCGATGTTTTCTTGGTGCGCCGGGGCGCCAGCGCCTCTGCCCCGCGGAGCCATTCAGATCACGAACGGCCGCCGGGACGGTCCCGCCCGTCAGGCGAAACCCGCCATGTTTCTGGTGATCAGACGGCGAGGGGGCGGTGCATGAAGTAGGTTCCGGGCTCGGCGCCGGCGGGCAGCGGGCCGGGGTCGAAGGGCTCGAGGCCGTCGAAGACGACGCTGGTCACCACGATCCCCTCGGGCCTGACCAGTCGCGGCATGAAGGGCACGATGGTGGCGGCGACGCGGGCGTTGAGCGCCCGGTCGAAGCCGCCCACGTCGGCGTGCAGCAAGGCCACCCGGCCGGCGAAGCGTTCGACCGCGCGCGGCAGGGTGTCGGCGATGTCGCCGAGGAACAAATGGTCGTCGTCGGGCACGCAGTCGGGATGGGCGGCGATCTCGCGCTCGAAGACGTAGATGTCGCGGCCCGGCAGGATCTGGCGCAGGTGGTCGTAGGTGCGCCCGTTGCCGAGCCCGAGTTCGAACACCGGCCCCGGCAGATCGGCGATCATCCTGGCGCCAAGCTCGAGGCAGGCGCGGCAGGCCGCGAGGCGGCCGATGGCCTTCTCCAGGCGGCTGACAGCCATTATCCCCACTCCTTGGTATTACTTGCGGCCGATCAGCATGAAGCGCGTGGTGCGCTTGAGCTTGAGCGCGCCGCTATAGAGCCGCTCGGCCATGGGCGCCTGGGCCTCGAAGGCGGCCAGGTCGGCATGACAGTTGACGTGCACGTCGACGTGAAACATGTCGTTCGACTGGAGCGCCAGCAGGGTGCCGGCGGGCACCACGTCGTACCACTCGGCGAAGCGCGCGAGGTGCTCGCAACTGGTGTTCAGCAGGGTATCGGGCGTCGCCTCGACGACCCGCGGCGCGCCGTCGGGGCCAGCGCATTCAAAGCGGCTCGCGCGGTAATCGATATCGTACATGTCGGCGGTCACCGCCTTGAAGCGCCCGGCCTCGAGGTGGGTGCCGTTCATGGTGTCGGCGACGGCCTCCGACATGTCCAGCCCGTCCGCGGCCGGCTCGAGGATGTTCCGCACCATCAACACCTTCGCCCGCGGCACGTCATGCGTGAACGCGGTTACATAGTCGTCCGCCGGCTCCATGACCACTTGCGCCGGGGTGCCCAGTTGGACGATCTCGCCGTCCTTCATGATGGCGATTCGGTCGGCGAGCCTGAGGGCCTCGAGGAAGTCGTGGGTGATGAACACGATGGTTTTGTGCAACAGGCGTTGCAAGCGCAGGAACTCGTCCTGCATCTGCCGGCGGATCAGGGGGTCGAGGGCGCTGAAGGGCTCGTCCAGGAGCCAGATCTCCGGCTCCACGGCGAGGCTGCGGGCAATCCCGACGCGTTGCTGCTGGCCGCCGGAGAGCTCGCGCGGGAAGCTCGCCTCGCGGCCCTCGAGGCCGACCAGCTCGATTATCTCCATCGCGCGCTTGACGCGCTCCTCGCGCGCAACGCCTTGAACCTTGAGTGGGAAGGCCACGTTGTCGACAACGTTCAGGTGGGGAAGGAGGCCGAAGTTCTGGAACACCATCCCCATCTTGTGGCGGCGAAGATCGATGAGTTCCTTGCTGGACGCCTTCAGGAGATCCTGGCCGTCGAACACGACCCGCCCGGCCGTCGGTTCGACCAAGCGCGAGAGACACCGGACCACCGTCGATTTGCCGGAGCCTGAGAGGCCCATGATGACGAAGATTTCGCCTTCGTGGACATCGAAGCTGACGTCGCAGACGGCGGCGATGTGGTCTGCCGCCCGGATGCGGCGGATAAGCTCACCCCGGTCGCCCCGTTGGCGGGCGCTTTGCTCACCGGCGAAAAACCGGTGTGACTCGGGGCCGTACACTTTCCAAAGGTTGCGGCAGAATAGCTTCACCCGCCCTCCCGCCTGGTCACCTCCGGTCGTGTTCGGCGGTTTCACTTCATCGGGCATCTCGCTCAGACGAACCAGGGCGCGGAATGAATCCGGTGAAGCCAGCCGTCGGCTCGGCGCCGCCGGTTATGGCTGTTACATCAATGCGTCCTTAACCCAAGGCTTCCAGCGCGCCTCGTTCTCGTCCAGCCATTCTTGGACAACTTCCACCAAGTCTCTGCCGTCGACGTCGATCGCCTTCATCATCGGGTTCTGGTCATCGTTGGTGAGCGTGTAGTTCTGCAGGAGCCGGTAGGCGGCCGGCCATTTATCCTTCATGCCGCTCCAGATCATCTTCTTAATGTAGCCGCGCTCCCAATCACAGTCGTACGTCGCATCCGGGTTGAGGCCCCACGAGGGATCGTCGTAGCAGCCCTTCGCGTACGGCGGCAAGGCCAGGACTTTCATGTCGTAGTTGGCGTGCAGCCAGTGCGGCTTCCAGAACATCATGATCGGGGCCGAAACCGTCGTGATCCTGATCTTCCTCGCAGTTAGTTTCTTCTTCATCGAACCGGCAAACCTCGATCCCTTCGCCCCGACGGGTCCGAGCGGTATTATCGCGACCACGGGACTGGTCTTCGTCACCTTCCTCGGCTTCGAGATTATCGCCACCGTTGCGGAGGAAGTGAAGAACCCGGCCCGGAACATCCCGCTGACGATGATCCTCTCTGTAGTCTCGGTCACGATCCTCTACATGGTCGTCATGGTCGTGAGCACCGGCGTCGTTCCGTTCGACGCGCTCGGGGATTCGCTCGTCCCGGTCTCGGACGTTGCGGAGATCTCGATGGGGACCCCCGGCGTGATCGCGATCGTTTCGGCGGCGGTGATCGCGGCAATTTCGAGTTCGAACTCCTCGATTCTCGCGGCCGCCCGCGTCGTCTTCGCGATGGGGCGGGATAACCTGATGAGCGACTGGCTGAACCAGACCCACAGCCGGTTTTACACGCCTCATCGGGCGGTAATGGCAACCGGCGCGATCACCGCCCTCCTCGTGCTTGCCGGACTCTACGTCGAGGCGATCATCGAAATACTGGCGGAGGTGGCGAGCTTCAGCTTCCTCGTCTCCTATGCGCTCGTCCACGTCGCGGTCGTCGTTATTCGACGAGCCGATCCCGAAAACTACGAGCCCTCCTTCGAGATCCCCGGCCCGCTGTACCCGGCGGTCCCCGTACTGGGAATCCTCCTCTCGCTCGTCGTCATCACGCAGATGGAGATGGTCGTCATCGGGATCGGGCTTGGGATCGTCGTCCTCGGTGCGCTGTGGTATCTGCTGTACGTGAGAAATCGGGGTGTCGAGGACAGCCTCATGGGCGAGGCGATCGTTGCCGATCCGGGCGGACCGGCGGACCCGGACACCTACCGGGTCGTCGTCCCGATCGCGAATCCCGAAACCCAGAAGGGGCTGTTGAAACTCGCTGCGGCCAGCGCACAGAGCCACACCGAGGCGGAGACGCCGGAGATCGTCGCGGTCAACGTGCTTCAGGTCCCCTCACAGACCTCCCTCCAGCAGAAACTCCAGTTCGAAGAGGAGCGCGTCGAGACCCAGCGCAAGCTGCTCGAAAGCGCACGGGAGGCCGCCGCCGAGATGAACGTCAGCCTCAGAACCCGAGCGATCGTCGGCCGGAGTGCAGAACAGGTGATCCTCGACGTTATCGAGGACGAACACGCCGATCAGATCCTCATCGGCTCTCATCGGCCCGAAAGCAGGCGTCAGCACGTCTTCGGCTCGAAGCTCGATTCCGTCCTCAAGAACGCACCCTGCGAGGTGACGATGGTCGATCTCGCGAGCGAGAAGATCGGCACCCCGGTCGCGCTCGCGGGGCCCGGTCCGCACACGCCCGTCGCCGCACGCCGCGCCTTCGAGTTCGCAACGGTCGACGGGACGACTCCCACGCTACTCAACGTCCAGCAGCCCGCGGACGAATGGGACGAGGAGCCCGAACCCATTGAACGAGGCGAGACAATGATCGAGGAGATCGCGGAGGAGGCGGGTCTCGAACCCGACGACTACGAGACCGAGGTGATCGTCGATGACGATATCGAGTCCGCGATACTCGGAGCGGTGGATAAGTACAACACGGTCTGTATCGGCGTCTCGGAAAAGCGGTCGGTGTCCCGGATCATGTTCGGATCGATCGCAGAACGGGTCGGACGGGAGGCTCGGAGCAACGTCGCGATGATACGCGGGCGCTACGACACCCGCAGGACCGTCCGCGAAGCGATCAGCTCCCGGCTGTCGGACTGAACGAAGCCGGACGACGAACAGCGACACGGTCGGGATGGATCTACTTGAGCATGGAGGACGAATCGTATTCGAAAGCAAACGATGTGTGAACCGATAGCGACCCCGAGT
Organism: Methanobacteriota archaeon; assembly: GCA_022561895.1. Classification (GTDB taxonomy): domain Archaea; phylum Halobacteriota; class Halobacteria; order Halobacteriales; family Halalkalicoccaceae; genus Halalkalicoccus. The sequence goes on from JADFQH010000039.1 coordinate 4,472, forward strand.
AGGGAACAAGAGCGATGAGGCGGCATCTACAGTCAGCGAGGCCCTTAGAAAGCGTCTTGCTGATCGTGTTATTCTGGACCGGGCTCGGTTGGATCTTGGTCAACCGGACGATCATCCCGAACGAGGTCTTCGTCGTCGGATCGATAGCGCTCGCCCTTATCGTCGTTTGGATTACTCGTCGGATCCTGTCCGACTACGGCGAGTAGCTCGGCGAGTCGGGAATCAGTGCTGTACGGCACTGGAAAGACGAACGGACGTAGAGAGTCATTGCGGTCTCACCACCGAATGACCGGTGTGGACTGATTGGCCTGAGGAATCTCCGGTTAGCTACGGAGAACCGCTACTCGCGATCGGGGGTGGTTCGCGACCGACACCAACGATGGAAACGGGAGATGAACAGCCACATAACCAATGGGGGGGCTATATGGATATAGAGAAGTGAGTAATGGTCGAAACAGTCGCGCTGGCGACGGATTTCGCGCTCATCATCGGCGTTGCAGTGTCGTTGAGCTACGTTGCACGGCTGACAGGCCAGCCGATCCTGATCGCATATCTCCTCACGGGCCTGCTCGTTGGGCCGGTCCTTCTGGGAGTCGTCATCGAAACCGAACTCATCGACCTGATGGCCGAACTCGGGCTTGGATTTCTGCTCTTTCTGATCGGCCTGCGCATGCAGATCGACGAGATTCGAGAGATCTTTCGACCCATTCTCAATCTCACGATCCTCGGGACGGTTTTGCAGACCCTATTAGGTCTGCTCATCGCTGTAGTCTTTGGCTTCTCGTTGACCGAAATCATCGTGATTGGACTCGCCTCGGTGTTCGGTGCGACCCCGATCATCGTGAAACTGCTCGCCGACAATGATCAGATCGATACGCTGCCGGGTCGAATCGATGTCGGCGTGCTAGTTGTTCAGAACGTTTATCTCGTTCTCCTGCTCGCGCTCTTCGGAGCAGGGTCGCTCGATAGCCCCCTCGGAGTTGCCACCAGCATCCTAACAGTGTTCGTCCTCGTCGGCGCGATCGGGGCGTTTGCGTATCTCTCTGCACGATACGTCCTCCCGAACCTGATCCACTCGGTCGCCGATAACGACGAGGTGTTCTTCGTCGTCGGAATCGCGTGGACGTTTCTCTTCATCGTCGGCGCGGAAGAACTCGGTCTCTCGATCGAGATGGGTGCATTCCTGGCAGGGATCAGCCTCGCACAGGTCCCCCAGAGCGCGGAGCTCGCAGAACAGGTTCAGCCGATCACGGACTTCTTCATGATGGTGTTTTTCACGAGCATCGGTCTCCAACTCGAAGCCGACCAGCTGCTCGCCTTCTGGGTCGAGGCGCTCGTCGCCTCCGGCGTGCTGATGGCAGCGAACTTCGTTGGCTTCGCGCTACTCATCTACCGGGAGGGGTTTTCGCCCGAGACCTCGTTTGTCGGCAGCCTCAACATGGTCCAACTCAGCGAGTTCTCCCTCGTTCTCGGCTCGCTTGCGGTCGCCCAAGGCTTCGTCGGTACCGAAGTGCTCGGCTATCTGAGCCTTCTTGCGATCGTGACGATGAGCCTTTCGACGTACTTCATCAACTACAACTACGAACTCTATCGGCGTGTGGAGCCGTATCTGGATCGCTTTGCCAGAGAAGACGATCACACGATGGAGATGACGACTCGGGAGGATCACGCCGTCGTCATCGGCCACGATGACGTGACGAGCGACGTGCTGCCGGTACTCAGCAGGGGGTTTCGGGATGTCGTGATCATCGATCGAAATCAGGAGTACCTCCACCAGCTCGATGAGACCGAGTACGATCTCATCCATGGTGATTTCAGCCATACCGAACACCGGAACGCGGCCAACCTCGGGCGTGCGGCGTTCGTCCTCAGTTCGTCCGTCCAGCCTGAAGTCAACCGCACGCTGCTCGAAGAGGTGAACGACGAGGCGACCGTCCTCGTCGAGGCCGAGCGGATCGAGGACGCCTTCGACCTCTACGAGCGCGGGGCGGACTACGTCATCGTGAGCACGGTGCTGGCGCGCGAGATGATCGACGAACACCTCCGTCAGTACCTCACCGACCACGAGGCGTTCATGGACGTGCGCGATCGGGATATCGGTCACATGTTGTGGAGGATCGGCGATGACTGATCTACTCGGGGCGCTCGGGCTGATCTTCGTCGTATCGGCGGCGCTGTTAGTAGTCGCCCATCGCCTTTCGATTCCAGTGGTGCCTGTCTACATCGTCACTGGGCTTATGCTTCCGCCGCTCGTCGGCCAGGATCTGACGCTCGAACTCGCTCAGTGGGGGATTGCGTTTCTGGTGTTCGTCTTCGGCGTCAACGTCGAGCCCACACGGATAGAGGCGGTCACCGGGGACAGCGAGTTCGTCGCTGCCGAATCGGTGCTCATCCTCGGGAGTGTTGGCTACGGGGTAGCACTGTTGCTCGGTCTCGACGCACTCGATGCGGTGTATTTCAGTATCGCCGCCGCGTTGAGTTCGTCGCTCGTCGGGCAGGATCTGATCCGCCGCGAGATCTACATGAACCTGCTCTATGGGCGGCTCGTCCGGTCGATCCACTTCATTCAGGACATAATCGCCATCGTACTGATCCTCGCACTGAGCGCGTCGGTGTTCACGCCCGATGCGATAGCGATGACACTCGGCTACGGCGTTCTCCTACTCCTCGTCGCGGTCGTCGTTCGTGTCTACCTGTTCGGATGGCTGGTTCGGCTCTCAGGTGGGTCGGACGAACTGTTGATCCTCACCGCTATTGGCTTGCTCATCGGCTTCATCATCGCCGCGGAACTCGCGGGCGTCTCGATCGCTATTGGAGCGTTTGCGGCTGGGCTCGCGATCACGCGGGAGTTCACCCAGAACCTCGCGCTTCTCAACGGACTCGACTCGCTCGAATCCTTCTTCAGTGCAATCTTCTTCGTCGTCCTCGGAAGTCTGGTGACGCTTCCCACCCTCGAAATACTCCTGATCGCGGCCACACTGATGGCGCTGATCGCTATCCTCAAGCCGATCGTAACGATCTATCTCCTCCTGTACCGAGGGTACGAGACGCGAACGGCCTGTCTCGCGAGCTTCAGCCTCGATCAGGTGAGTGAGTTCAGCCTCATCATCGCGATTCAGGCGTTCATCCTCGGGCGGATCACTCCCGACGTGTTTCAGGCGATCATCCTTGCCTCGGCTGTAACGATGATCACTTCGACGGCGACCAAGCAGTACGAGGAGGAGCTGTACCGACTCGTGTCTCGGTATCCGACGTTTACGTCCGCACACGAGAAAACGGCCGAACGAAGCAACGTCGATCCCGATCCGAGCGATCACGTCGTCCTCATCGGCTACGGCAAGCTCGGGACGCGCGTCGCGCGGGTCTGTCGGGAGCTGGATCAAGAGCTCGTCATCGTCGATCACGATCCCAATCAGCTCGCAAAGGCGAGACGCGAACACGAGCAGTACGTCTTCGGTGATGCGATGGATCCCGAAACGTGGCGGCGGGCCGATATCGATTCGTGCCGACTGGTTTATTCGACCGTCCCTGACAGACGACTCTCCGAACAGCTGTTGGAGATCGAAACGGAAGCGGACGTGATCGTCCGCGCGGATCGAACCAGTGAGGCAATCGAACTGTTCGAGCAGGGTGCAGCCTACGTGAACGTCCCCGACTTTCTTGCATCCGAACGACTGACAAATACCGTTAGAGACCTGTTGTCGGACGACACAACGACCGAGGCGCTCAGGGACGATGGAACGGCCACTCTTCGAGAGATGGAAACCGATCTCCGAAATACCGACACGTTCGATCAGTAGGATATTCGGTGGCAGCTTCCGAACGTCATCCTTCGCTGCTACGCACGGTCAGGACGGGAACCGATGCCGACCTGATCACGTCCTCGGCAACGCTTCCGAGAGCGACTCGTTTGATACCGGATTTACCGACCGATCCCATAACGATCAGGTCGACGTTTTTCTCGTCGGCATACTCACGGATCGCCTCTTTCGGATGTCCGACGACTGTTTCCGACGTTACCTCGACTCCCTTTTCGTCGGCGCTTTCTACTACACCCTTTACGATCTCGTCGCTTCGGTCGAGATCCTCCGATACTCCCTCCTGTAACCCGGTTGTTTCGGGGTCGTCGCGTGTTTTCTCCGCGACGAACAGCACGTATAGGGTGGCACCTTCCCGGTCGGCCGTGTGCACTGCGTGCGAAGCAGCGACGGTAGCGTGTTCGCTTCCATCGGTCGCTAACAGAATGCGATCGTACATTTGGTACCCACATATTGATAGGAGAACGTCCCGAATAGCACTCGGCGCTGCAGTTGCAGAACCCTCAAAAGTCGGTGCACCGTCAGCCACTGAAGTCTGCTACGAGGTACCGGCACGCTCCTGAATCGAATCGTAATCGTCCCGCCCGATGAGGATAGCGTTCTCGTTGAGCGTCTGTTGTGCGCGCCGGAGCCGTTCGGAGAGCGACTGATGGGTTATCCCGATCTCCTCTGCGAGATCGTCGATCGTTATCGTTCGTGGGACTTCGAAATACCCGCGTTTTGTGGCGAGTTCAAGCGTTTCGTACTGGTTTTTGGAGAGACCGAACCGACCACGACGTTCGTTCTCCATCTCGTAGACTTTCTTGACATCGAAGGTTAGATCGGAGTCGGTGGCGAACTCGTACGTCTCCGAGAGCGCTCTTCGATCCGGAAACAGGACACGGAAGTGCCACCCGTCGTCGCCGCCCGATGCCGAGAGGATCGCACCGTCCTCTTCTAATAGGATATGAACGATCATCTCGATATGATCGACCCATTCCATCCGATAAAGACGAAATTCATCGAGTTCGGAAACGTTTCGAAAACGATCGACAGTGTCGTCCGACGCCAGCAACTCGTCCATCGTCTCGAAATCCTCGGTGGTGATCCACGTAAACGGCATCAACTTGCCGTAATCGTGTGCCACCAGTCGTTCGATCTCCACTTGTAGTATCACAGTCTCGCGCATTACCTCCGCGAGAGCGAACTCGGTTACAGGAATGTCGAATTCAGTGATGATCGCCATGTCAGTCTCGTACATCGGAGTCGATCCGATACCAGATAACGGTTGAGCCAGCATACTCAGATCGACACCGGCTCACATCTATCGTCCTGCTATCGCCCAGTTTGAAAGCAAAAGCCCGATACACCTCGACTAGCAACTTCGAGCTAAGTCCACCATGAGGAGTTGTCAATAGAGATGTCGATGAGTCTCGGTGGCATCGCGCTCGCATCTGATTTCGCAATTATTGTCGTGACAGCGACAGTGCTCGCGATCCTCGCCCGAAAGACACGCCAGCCCACGATCGTCGCGTACATCCTCACCGGGATCGTTATCGGGCCGGTCATGCTCGGGATCGTTACCGAAGACCAGCTGATCGAGATCATGGCCGAACTCGGTCTCGGATTCTTGCTCTTCTTGCTCGGAATCGAGATGAACTTCGAGAACATTCGTGATATCCTCAAGCCCACCGCGGCGATCGCGGTCGGTCAGGCATTCTTGCAGGCGACGCTCTCGTTTCTCGTTGCACTCGCACTCGGCTTTACGTTGTTTCAATCGGGGATGATCGCACTCGCGACGACGTTCGGCGCGACGCCGATCATCGTGAAAATCCTCGGTGATAAGGACGAACTGAAGACCCTGTACGGCCGGGTCGATGTCGGGATTCTGATCGTACAGGACATCTATCTTGTATTCGCACTGGCAGTGCTGGGTGTCGGTGCTGTCGATAACGTAACTGAGGTCGCACTCAGCATGGGTCGTGTGTTCGTGCTGATGGTGCTTCTTGGAGTTGTAGCGTATCTCTCCTACCGGTACGTCCTTCCGACGTTGTTACGAGCGGGTGCGAGAGACGAGCGGACCCTTTTCACTGTCGGGGTTGCGTGGGCCTTTCTGTTCATCTTCGCGGCTGAAGCACTCGAACTGTCCGTCGAACTCGGGGCCTTTATCGCCGGACTCTCCCTCGCACAGCTCCCCTACAGCACGGAACTCAACGAGCGGATGCGTCCCGTTACCGACTTCTTCATCATGATCTTCTTTGCAAGCATCGCCCTCCAGATGACCGCCGAGCAGCTACTTGCCTACTGGCAGGAGGCACTGATCGCGGCAACCCTCCTCATTATCGGGAACTTCTTCATCGTCTTCGGGCTGTTTCTCAGCCAGAACTTCGACGTCGAGACCTCGTTCATCGGGACGATCAACATGCTTCAGGTCAGTGAGTTCTCGCTTGTACTCGGTGCAATCGCCGTCGCACAGGGGTTCATCGAGGAGGATCTGCTCGGGTTTTTCGCCCTGATGGCGCTGATCACGATGCCGCTTTCGACCTACGTCATCATGAACAATCACGCGATCTACGAGCGCGCCGAGCCGTATCTCGAACGGTTCAAAGCCGAGGACCGGATCGAAACACGGCTCGGCGTCCACGAGGATCACGCGCTGATCGTCGGCTACGACCGGCTCGTAGAGGAGTCGCTTTCGGCCATCCGCGAGCAGTTCGAGGAAATCGTCCTCGTCGATCGCGCATCCGAGAACGTCTCCGAGCTACAGGAGACCGACTTCGAGTACGTGTTTGGCGACTTCCGCCACGGCGAGATCCGCCAGGAGTCCGATATCGAGAACGCCGCGTTCGTCCTGAGCATGGCCCGCGAGTCCGAGGTCAACAAGCGCGTCATCGAGGAGGCCCCAGACGAGGCAACCGTCTTCGTGGCCGCACACCATCCCGAGGATGCCGAAGAACTCTACGAAGCCGGGGCGGACTACGTGATCTTGCGTCATGTACTCGCTGGCGAGATGCTCGGCGAACGGATCGCCGATTACTTGGGCGACGAGGAAGCGTTCGAGGAATCGGTCCGGGAGACCCGCGACTTGCTCGGTGGGGGTGAGACGGATGCCAGTTGAGGTCATCGGGATTCTGACGGCGATCTTCGTCATCGCCGCCACCCTCCTACTCGCGGCCAGTCGGTTCTCGCTCCCGGTGATCCCCTTCTACGTGCTCGCAGGGGTGATCGCCGGTTTCTTCATCCCCGAAGAACAGTTAATCGATCTCGCCCAGTGGGGGATCGCGTTTCTCGTCTTCGTCTTCGGCATCGAGTTCGAGATCAGTGAGTTCAGAGCTACTGGAACCGACAGCGCGATCGTCGCAGTCGTTCAGCTATCAGCGACCGGTCTCCTCGCGTATCTCGCCGGATTGGGAGTCGGTCTCGGTTCGCTTGATGCGCTGTATCTCGCGGTCGCGGCCACCCTTTCGTCCTCGCTCGTCAGCCTCGGCCATCTCGAAGGAGTCGCCCGACCGCGGACGGCCTTCGAGCGCTTGAGCGAGGGGATACACTTCGTCGAGGATCTCGTTGCGATCGCGCTGATCCTCGGTCTCAGCGCGCTGGTCTACTCGGCCCAGCCCGCACCCCTCCAGATCGCCGCCGGTGTGGGACTGTTGCTGGCTGGCGTTCTCATCCGACGATATCTCTTCGAGTTCATCAGCGGGCTGGCCGACGACACCGAGATCATGATGCTCGTCGGGATTTCGTTTGTTATCGGCTTCGTCGCGCTCTCGGAACTGGCCGGGATCTCGATCGTCGTCGGGGCGTTTGCCGCCGGGATCGCCATCGCTCGCGAGTACCCATATAATATCGGAATGATCGACGCGATCGGCGATCTCGAGGACTTCTTCTCGCCGATCTTCTTCATCACCGTTGGCGCGCTCGTTGCGATCCCGACCGTCCCAACCATCGGCTACGCACTCATACTGGTGGTCGCGGTCGTTCTCCTCAACCCGGCGATCACGATCCTCACACTCCTGTGGCGCGGCTACGATCCCCGGACGGCCACACTCACGGGTACGAGCCTCGATCAGATAAGCGAGTTTTCACTGATTATCGCTATCAGTGCATTTGCCGCCGAAACGATCTCCCAGTCCGTATTCGAGGCGATCATCCTCGCGGCGGTCGTGACGATGATCACGACGGCCTACACCGGCCAGTACGCAGAGGAGATCCACCGGGCGCTCGCAGAACGCGGTCTGCTCACCTCAGATCAGGATAAAATCGCGGATCGGAGCCACGTCACGGAAGAGCTGTCGGATCACGTTATCGTCGTCGGCTTCGGTACCGAGGGCGAGGAGGTCGCCCAAGCCTGCGAGGCAGCCAACAGAGAGTACGTCGTGATCGAGAACGACCCGCTGTTGATCGAAGAGGTAAGCGAGGCAGTCGACAACTACGCCTTCGGCGATATGATGGGCGAGAGCGTCTGGGAGAAAGCCCGCGTCGAGCGTGCGGCGCTGATCGTCTCGACGGTCGTCGAGGAGGAACGCTCGGCGCGGGTTCTCGATCTCGATACCGACGCGGACGTGATCGTGCGGGCGACCGACGAGGAGAGTGCGAAGAAACTGTTCGAACGGGGTGCGCTGTACGTCGCCGTCCCCGATCTGCTTGCCGCGGAGTTCCTCGCCTCGCAGGTCGAGACGGTTCTCGAAGCCGACGAGAATCGCCGCGAGGAGCTCAGAGAACGAAGTCGGGAGAAGATCGAATCCGCAAAGCGAGGGTAGCTTTCGGAACCTCTTTTGACGGGAAACGAGCGGTCAGCGCACCCGGAACGGGTTTTCGTCGTCATCGACGGTTTCATTCGGGTAGCGCTTTCGCGCGCTGAGCGTGACCGACGCCTCGGGGGTCTCGTCGTCCGTCCACGGGCTTTCATAGACCGACAGCTCCGCGTCGGTAACGTCCCAGCCGGCCGATTCGAGTAGCGAGACGAGTTCGCGCTGGTCTTCGAGAATCTCTTCGTTCATAATCCCGTATACGTTCTCCATGCTCTTATCTTTCTGCCTGCGACAGCCGCCAATCGGGTCCGCGTGGCCCGTGCGGGCCGAGCCCTCTCCCGACTTCGACGTACTCCGCGGGCGGTTCGAAATCGATCTCCCTCCCGTCTTCGAACCGGACGAAACTCAGGTAGAACGCCTCGCCACAGCCGTCCTCAGTGACTGTTTCGTCCTCCCCGCAGACGAGGCGCACGCCGTCCGTCTCCCTTCTCATAGGCTCCCCGCAGACCGGACACTTCGCCCCTCCGGGCGTTTCAGGCGCTGACACGGTCGTCACCCCCGGTACATGATACCACTATCCAGCCAGGCTTCAATATGGAAACTTGAGCGGCAAGGACAGGTTTGAAACCTGCTTCTACGATTCTCCAGAGCATCTCGCGTTTCGCCGAATATCTCGTCTGCCATTGCATCTGGGACTGAGGCCCGGCGATGGTGGCGTTCTTTTTACAAAACCTATCGATTTACTAGGAAATGAGGGCAGGCACCTACTTGGAACTGGGGTTGACACGTATGCTAGAATTCTACCGTCCTAATGGGAGACTCCAGTCGACCGTAGAACGCAGGGCAGGTCTGCCGCCAGGCATATCGAGCCCTAGCAAATGTTAGGACCGGGCACAACAGCCCGATTCAGACGTAAGGATGATTGTCATGAGCGGCCAAGCTACGCCTATCGGTCCGTCGAACCCCTCTGCAAGTCGGTCCCGTGATGCTGGCCTCACTACGCCCAGCACCGAAGCGCCCAGGAGCTTGAGGGTCAGGGTTTTCTCGCCCATCGGCTTTGTGGGTGGGTTGTTCGGAGGACAGTTAGGAGTAGGAGGAGGCTCCGCTATAGCGCCTCTGCTGTTGCTGTTCGGCTCCATGCGCCCTGCTCGGGTCTCGGGTACGACGCTTGCCACGGTCCTGGTGATCTCGGGCGTCGGCTCTGTTACGTACGCATCTCTCGGGCATATTGATCTCGAATTGGCGTGGCCCATCGCAATAGGCAGCATTGTCGGGGTCGTTCTGGGAGCGATAACCGCAAGAGGGCTCTC
>JADFQH010000335.1:0-1510 GCA_022561895.1 Methanobacteriota archaeon
GAAACCGTCGTCGAATCGAGTTCGTGTTTCTCGGTGTCGTACTGACCCATTGCGGTCACATGCGTCCCCGGCTCTAAGAGATCGCCATCGAACACCGGCTCCGAGGAGTTCGTCGCGGTAACGACGATCTCCGCGTCCGAAACGGCATCACTGCTCGATTCGACTGCCCCAACTTCGCAGTCGAGGACCGCGTCCATCTCGCTTACGAACTCCTCTCGGTTCTCGCGGGTCGTCGAGTACACTCGCACAAAATCGAGATCCCTGACTTCGGCCACCGCTCGAAGCTGGCCGCGGGCTTGGGCACCGCTGCCGATCAGTCCCACTGTGCTCGCGTCCTTGCGGGCGAGTGCATCGACGCCGACCGCACCCACGGCCCCCGTTTTGAAGGGATTTAAGTATGCGCCGTCGAGGATGGCGAGCGGTTCACCCGATTCGCTATCGAACAGCGGGGTGACGAACCACGCATCACGCTCGCTAAAGCCCGCGCTGTATGTGTATCCGCCCATCGTGCCCGTCTTGGGGAGGATCGCCGTGTACCCCGTAAACATGCCCGGCGGGTCGCTGTTCTGGAGCTTCGTTCGGGGTTGAGCGCTCGCCTCGCCAGTGCCGTGTTCGCGATAGCCCTCGCGGACGGCTTCGACGTAGTCGCGTGGCTCCGCGAGATCGGTGAGTTCGTCGCTCGTGAGAAACAGCGCCGTGGTCATAGGGCGAGTAACGCGGCGACGGTAAAAACAGTTGAGGAAGAAGCAGTGTATAAGGAGTACTGCCCGTCAAATTAGTCGGCGGAGATCGAAGCGGGCTGCTTTGGGGCCGAGGTCGTCTCCGACGCTGGCTGGGCGACCTCACCGGGCTGGTTGACGAACAGCGCGTGGATGATCAGACCGATGGCGACACACGCGGCCATCGGAACCGCAACCGCCAGTGAAAAACCCAGAAGAGTCAGGACGCCGCCGATTCCAAACAGTGCGACCGGGATGAGTCCGAGTACCATATCGTAGTAGGAAGTCATGATCTATCACAAGCTATGGACCATACCCCTATAACTGTTTTGTCTATGAGTTGTATCGTTTCTCAGTAGCCACTCTATGAGCACCTTGTTGCCAATCTATTACTTTTTAGTAAGTTATAGATAGCTACTTGTTCAGGACGCCACGAAACACGAGTTTGTGCCGGTTTCAGATCACGGCGAAAAACGAGTCAGCGTACCGGACGGATATGCGACGCGAATTCGACAGGTCAGTCAGTTACGAGTTCTGGCGACTGCGGTTGCAAGGAGTCGCCAGGGGAGCAGCGTCAGAAGCCCCGTCCCGATGGTAACGAGGACGAACGCGGGGGGTGCGCCGCCGGTGAGCCACGGGGTCGCACGCAGTCCGACGCCGATGAGTGCGGCGACGATCCACGCGATCGTGACCGCGAGAACCGTTTCCGTGATCGACTGGCGGATTCGGGCGGTGTACGCCCCGAGCATCGGGGCAACGAGGAGCCACGCGAGCAGGAAGGGCGCGACAGT
>JADFQH010000335.1:1520-2978 GCA_022561895.1 Methanobacteriota archaeon
TCGGCGGTGTGAATCGGGACCGAAAGCGGGTCGGTTCCGTGAATCACCAGCCCGTAGGAAAGCTGTGCGGCGATGATCGCGAGATCCACGACGAGCAGTATCCCGGTGGTCGCGGATCGGTCGAACCGTGTGACACCGGCCATAGTAGGCGTTTTTCCGGCGCGTGCTTGTGTCTCCCGGTTTCCACATCGCTCAACACGATCGAACGCGAATCCACCATATGAAAGCGGAACTACTCGGCTGGCCGCCGGACGGGCCGAAACTCGAACTCGATTACAGGCGCTTTAGCTACGCCGGGAAGTTCGTCATGACGAACACGGGGAAAGCGGTACTCCGTGAGGGCGAGGAAATCCGGGCCGCGGCGGCGTTCAACGAGGATCGGACTGACTCGACCTGCCTCTGGATTCGTTACATCACCGCTCATACCGACTACCGGGGGGAAGGTATCGGGACCCGTCTCCTGCAGTTTGTTCGCGAGCGCGCGCGAAAGCGAGGCTACGAGCGGGTTCGAATCGCCGTCAACAACCCCTTTGCCTACGAGGCGTGCTACCGGGCGGGCTTTAGCTACACGGGACGGGAAACCGGACTCGCGGAACTCGTTCTCGAAGCGCCGGGGGAGCGCTCGAAAGAGCGGTATCAGCGAGGGTTTGACGCCTTCCGCGGGCGCGATGCGAGCGATGACGAGCGCTCGTTTCTCGATCGAAAACGGGACGCCGATCCACCGACAGCCGGAGAGTAACGAGTGACATCGAATGGGAACGGCCAAAGCCGCGGCCAAACCATTCGAGATATGGAGACGACTCGCCACGTTACCGCGACGATCTACATCGTCAACGACGGCGCAACCGCTCTGCACTGGCACGACCGCCTCGGTATTCGCGTCCCCCCCGGCGGCCACGTCGATCGAGACGAACTCCCACACACCGGCGGTCTCAGGGAAGTCCGCGAGGAAACGGGGCTCGAACCAACGCTCGTCCACGGAACCGAAGAGATAGACGCGCCCGCCGGTCAGGTCCTCCCGCGGCCTGCTCACGTAATGCTGTACGATATCAACGTTCATTCGAACGGGCACGTCGGCCACCAGCATATCGACCATATCTACTACGCTCGCGTGGAGAGTCGGGAGATCGATCCCGCGCCGAACGAGGCGGGACCGGAGGTCTGGAACTGGTTTCGCAAAGAGGAGCTCCGGGCGAGCGACATCGAGTCGGACACCGTAACCATCGGCATCGAGGCCATCGAAACCGTGGAACGGCTCGCATAATCCCACGCAGTCAGTCCAAAATCGACTCGATATACGTCCCGACGTGGTCGTCCATCCGGCGTTTGTAGCCCGCCTGTCGGGCGAGTCGGTCGAGTTCGCGGGCGATCAGACTACCGTACTGGGCGGCCTTTTTCTTTCGTTCGGCTATCTCCCGAGGGACGTAGGGGTCGTCAAAGAGGACCTCGACGCGGAAC
>JADFQH010000336.1 GCA_022561895.1 Methanobacteriota archaeon
CACGACGGACGTGCGGACGAGTACGCTGATCATCAAGGATATCCCCTCGGTGATCGCGGAGGCAACAGCGCTCATCACGGCGATCGACAGCAACCTCTCGCGGCTGACGCTCGGACGAGTGAGCGATTACGCACTCGCACAGGCCGCCCCGATGCTCGACCACCCGACGAGCCATCCCGATCCGGGGGCAACCGAACGACGAATGGGCCCCTTCTTCGCAGAAGACGGCAGTGGCAGCCCGTTCGTCCACCCACTCGGCACCGACCAAGCGGGTCGTGATTACCTCACCCGACTGATCTACGGCACGCAGATCTCGGTGTTCGTCGGGATCGTTGCGACCGCCATCGGACTGGGTTTCGGAACGGCCGTCGGTGCGGTCGCGGGCTACTACGGCGGCTGGATCGACGACGTGCTGATGCGCTTCGTCGAAACGCTGTATGCGATCCCCGCGCTCGTGCTCGTGATCGTTTTTACCGTGTTTGCAAGCGGCGGCAACCCCGACATCACCTACGCCGTCTTCGGTGTTGCCATCACCTTTATCCCTGTTTTCGCCCGGCTGATCCGGAGCCGAGTCCTTTCGATTCGGGAGATGGACTACGTCGAAGCCGCGAGAGCAACGGGCGTCAAAGACCGAGACATCATCCGCAGACACGTGATCCCCAACAGCTTCGCACCGGTGTTGGTGCTTGCGACCCTCCAGATCGGCGTCACAATCCTCATCGTCGCCGGACTGTCGTTTTTGGGCTATGGCGCACAGCCGCCGACGCCCGACTGGGGACAGATGTTGAACGTCTCCCACCAGTATATGCTGTCGAACCCGTGGATGAGCGTCTGGCCCGGCATTGCGATCATGATCACGATCTTCGGGTTCAACCTCTTCGGGGATGGCTTACAGGACGCACTCGATCCACGGATGAAATGACTGTACTACCGCTATGAACGATACACTACTGACCGTAACCGATCTGAAGACACAGTTTTACACCGACCGCGGCGTCGTCCGGGCGATCGACGGCGTCTCCTTCGACGTACGGGAAGGCGAGATCGTCGGACTCGTTGGCGAGAGCGGCGCGGGAAAGAGCGTGACGACCTCGAGTATCATGCGCCTCGTCGACGAACCGGGCGAGGTCGTCGGTGGCGAGGTGCAGTATATGAACCAGACCCTTGTTGGGTTCGAAGGCGACGAGGATTCCGGGGAGCTTATCCCCCGCGATGAGACGCTCTCGGAAGGCGAGATGCGAACGCAGATCCGCGGCAACGCGATCGCAATCATCTTTCAGGACCCGATGGAGAGTCTGAACCCCGTCTACACCGTCGGCGCACAGGTCTCGGAGTTCATGCAGTTGAACCGCGATTTCGACGAGGGCACGGCAAAAGAGGAGGCGATCGAGATGCTCCGACGGGTTGGCATTCCCGAAGCCGAAGCGCGCTACTCCGACTACCCCCACGAGTTTTCTGGGGGGATGCGCCAGCGCGTACTCATTGCAATGGCGCTTGGCTGCCAGCCACGACTCATCATCGCCGACGAGCCGACCACCGCACTCGACGTCACCGTCGAGGGCCAGATCCTCGAACTCGTCAACGACCTTCAAAGCGAGTTCGGGACGAGCTTCATCTGGGTGACCCACGACATGGGGGTCGTCGCGGAGATCTGTGACCGGGTCAACGTGATGTATCTCGGGCAGATCGTCGAACAGGGACCCGTCGATGAGATCTTCCACGATACCAAGCATCCCTACACGGAAGCGCTGTTGAACTCGACTCCACGACCCGATCGAACAGTTTCGGATCTCCAGCCCATCGAGGGGACGATGCCCGGTGCGATGAACCCTCCAAGAGGCTGTCGGTTCCACCCACGATGCCCGGACGCTCGGGAAGCCTGCCGGGAGGTCGAACCCGAGCTGCTCGAAGTCAACGAGGGCCATCGCGCAGCGTGTATCAAACACGATGACGTCGGCTACTGGGAGAGCCAACCCCTCGAAGGACGAGAGCCAGAGACTGAGGCGACGCCCATGGAGGAACGGCCATGAGTTCAGTCTTAGAAGAGCGCGAGGAAGTCGGTGAAAACGCCCCGATCCTCGAAGTCGAGGGACTCACCAAACACTTCCAGTCGGATTCTGGCTTTCTCGCGGGACTCTTCGGTTCTGAAGATGTCGAGGCCGTTGACGACGTGAGCTTCGAACTGAAGAAGGGCGAGACGCTGGCGCTCGTCGGCGAGTCGGGCTGTGGGAAATCGACCCTCGCGCGGACGATCCTTCGACTGACCGAGCCAACCGCGGGGAGCGTCCGATTCAAGGGTGTGAGTCTGACCGAGACATCCGCACGTGACCTTCGGCCGCTTCGGCGGGATATGCCGATGGTGTTTCAGGACCCCCAGTCCTCGCTGAACCCACGGATGAAAGTCGGGCCGATCATCGAGGAGCCGATGAAGGCCCACGGGATGTACGACGCAAGCGAGCGCCGCGAACGCGCAAAGGAGCTGCTCGATCGCGTCGAGTTGGACAGGGCGTACTACAACCGCTACCCACACGAGTTCTCGGGTGGACAGCGCCAGCGGATCAACCTCGCACGCGCGATGAGCACCGATCCCGACCTGATCATCGCCGACGAGCCGGTGAGCGCACTCGACGTCTCGGTGCAGGCACAGGTGCTCAACACGATGCGCGAGCTACAGGAGGAGTTCGATCTCACGTATCTGATCATCACCCACGACCTCTCGGTGGTTCGCTATATCGCCGACCGCGTCGCGGTGATGTATCTCGGCCATCTCGTCGAACTCGCCGGTAAAGAAGAGCTGTTCGAGAACCCACAACACCCTTACACCGAGGCCCTACTCGAAGCGATTCCCGTGCCCGACCCACGGGTGGCGAACGCCCGTGGAACCCTCGAAGGCGACGTTCCGAGTCCGATCAATCCTCCTAGCGGCTGTCGGTTCCGGACGCGATGTCCGAAGCTCATCCAG
>JADFQH010000337.1:0-356 GCA_022561895.1 Methanobacteriota archaeon
CCCACAGAGGTCGACGATAGCCCCGTCGTCGGGTTCGGCGGTTCCGAGATTCGCGAGAAAGTTTACGGGGACAACGAGAAACGGGAGCCCCGTCGAGGCCCGTGCGAGTGGGAGATCCGCGCCGATGTCCGAGAGCGCGGCGTGATCGATTTCCAGCGCATCGGCCACCTCGTCGTACGCGAGATCGACCCGTTCGACCCGTGGCTCAGCCTGCGTCATCCAGACCGTTCCGTCCGATTCGACCTCGATGTCGAGCACGCCGACGTTGGTTTCGAGCGTGTACGTTCCCGCGTCGATTTCGCCCTTCTCGAAGAGGTGGGCGTGGCTGGCGATCGTCGCGTGCCCGCAGAGGTCGA
>JADFQH010000337.1:366-2960 GCA_022561895.1 Methanobacteriota archaeon
ACCTCCGTCGTTGGGGTGAAGTAGCGGATCCGACGATCCGCGCGCTCGGAGTCGGTCAGAAACGCCGTCTCGCTGACCGCGAGTTCGCGCGCGATCGCCTGCTGTTGACTTTCACCTAACTCCGCCGCGTCCGGGACCACGCCCGCGGCGTTGCCGGCGAGCGGCTCGTCGGTGAACGCGTCGATCAGATGAATTCGTTTTTCCATAGCCGCCGTCCCGACGGCGGAACCTATATGGTTTCGGGACTGTCTCGGCCCTCTGCCGGTTTGCGCACGCTTGCCCTGATCTCGGGGATCGGATCTAGCTCTTGGTCCGTGTCCCCGAGAATCAGTAGTGCATAATACCGGAGGTAGGTCTGGATCGGGACCTGTACCAGCAGCCACGTGAGGACGACCGCCCCGATCAGCACTGCCACAGCCACGGCGAAGATCGGAACGAATACCGATTCTCCGCCGACGGCGACCGCCGCCGCGGCCACGAGGAACACCGGGATTCCGAGTACGACGAAGACGACACCGACGAGGATCACCGCGAGGATCCCCGCCGCGATGGTGAGGACCAGCGCCGCGATCGCGTACGCGAGATACTGCTTCCACTGGCTCTTTAGAGTCGGCCAGAACGCCCGCCAGCCGCCGAGAACACCCGACTCGCGGACGAGCATGACCGGGACGACGAACGCGGTCGTAAAGGCGTCGACGACCGCCGAGAGGACGAACAGGAGGATGGCGAGCAACACGAGGACGATGAGTACTGCGCCCCCGATCTCGGGGATCGGATTCACTCCAGTGAGCACGAATCCGAGAAACGCGACGCTAGGAAGGATCCAGATAAGCGAAAGCGCGAGTCGAAAGCCGAGCAGTCGAAACCCCTTTCCGAGATAGTTCCGCGAGTAGCGCCAGAATCGCACCTCGTCGGTGCGAAGCGACTGGACGAAGACGAACTCCATGAGCGCGCCGACGAACATGAATCCGAGAACCAAGAGGAGAACGGCTCCGCCGACGAGGCCGACCGCAAGCGCGTTTTCCACGAGGAACCCCCAGACGAGGTCGGGGTTCGGCTCGGTGCCGGGCTCGGTTTCGGGGGAGCTGCTGGCGCCACTACCCGGAAAATTCATGCCCGTTCCGCCGACGAAGAAGACGACGACGGCGAGAACGAGGAGACGTTTGACCGAAAACGGCGTCAGAAACTCGCGGGTCGCGGCCCACGCATCGTCGAGATTATCGATCGCGTACAGCGCCATGGAAGCTGTTTGCCGGATTCGGCAGAAAAACTTATTGGCCGTCGATGTGCCAGCTCTCCGTCTCGCGTACCGACTGTTTAGCCCCCACTGTGCGACTTCTGCACTCAGCGACGTTCGACTACTTATAGCCGACAGAATATCAGTCGCATGAAAATACAAGCCGCGAAATCATAGACTCAGATACGTAACATCACTCGGAGGGTGAACACTGACATGAGTGATACACGATCCACGAAACGACGCCGATTCCTTCAGCTCACCGGAGCCGCCGCGGCGATCGGCTTCGCTGGTTGTACCGACGACGGAGCAGAAGAGGAAGAGGATCCGGGTGCAGAGGAGGATCCAGCCGAAGAGGAAGACCCTGCTGAGGAGGAAGATCCGCCCGAGGAAGAGGAGGACCCGGCCGAGGAAGACCCCGAAGACGAAGAAGGGGAAGGCGAGTACTCCCTCACGATCACCGTCGAGGATGATATGGGTGAGCCGGTCGAGGGCGCGACTGTAGCGGTCGAGGACGCCGAGGGGATTCTCGGCGGCGTCTTCGGTGAAGAGGACGAAGGTGAAACCGATCAAAACGGCGAGGTCGAAGCCCAACTCGAAGAGGAGGGCGAGTACACCGTTGTCGTCGAACACGAGAACATAGAGGAAGAAATCGAAGAGGAGATCGAGGTCATGGACGAAGAAGAGGAGGTCACCGTAGCACTCGAAGAAGGGATGGAAGAAGAAGAAGACGGGATGGAGGACGATGGGATGGAAGATGACGAGACAGAGGACGAAGCGGACGCCCCTCTCGAGGACGATGACGAGGACAGCGAGGACGAGTCGCTCTCGATCACCGGTCTCCTCGGATAGATCCGCTTCAGTCGGTTGTATCGATTTTACGACACGAACCGTTTTTCGCACATCACTCAGCTGACCTGTCGGTAAAACGATATGTAACTCCACCGAGTCAGACGACTTAAATCGGGTGCGCTCGTGATCCGAGTCATACTATGTCCGATCTCCCCGAGGAGTTCAACTGTACGATCACCAACTGGGAGTACATCTACGGACTCTGTCGCACAGTAAGCACCGAGGTCAAACGCTCGGAATTCGAGCCGGACGTGATCGTCGCCTTGGCCCGAGGCGGCTGGTTCGCCGGGCGCTGTATCTGTGATTTTCTCGGACTCGACGACCTGACGAGCCTGAAGATGGAGCATTACGTGGGAACGGCCCAGAAAACCGGCGAGCCCCAAATCCGCTACCCAATGCCCGAGGGAAGCGTCGAGGGAAAGGACGTCCTCATCATCGACGACATCGCCGACACCGGCGGCTCGATCAAACGGGCGGAGGAGTACGTCACGGACCGCGATGCCGG
>JADFQH010000338.1 GCA_022561895.1 Methanobacteriota archaeon
GGATCTCGCGTTCGACGCCGCTGAGGTCGAGGTTCGAAGCTCCCTCATCGTCGTTCTGTTTGAGAAACGACGCAAGCAGCCCGGTTCTTCGATTATCGCCCGAGAGATACGTCTGAACGCTCGTCTCGTCTTCGGTGTGTTCGACCTCGATGACGACCCGTTTTTTTCCGGTGACTGTTCGCTCACCCATCGAAACCGCACCGACATCATCGAGCGATATCTCGACGAACGCCCCCGTCGAAATAGCGAGATCGAGTGCGCCCTCGGCGATCTTTACGCGCCCTTTCTCCCAGTCGGTCTCTTGGATGACGCCTCCCTTTACGGCAGGGTGTTTCGCGAGGACGACCCGCTGATCGAGCAGCGCACGGTAGCAGTCGTACTCGAACGGTGTTTCATCCTCGGCAGTTCCTGTGGAAACGAGAATCACATCGTCGTCGTACCGAACGCTGACGTACTCCGAGACGCGTGCAACCATCTGATTCACGTCATAGCGGCCCGAAATTTCTCTGACTCGACCGAGTGGTATCGTCCGCTTACCGCCGTTTCCGGCGAGCACGAGGCGCTTGTTCGAGAGCAAGATTCGCCCGCTGGTCCACGTCACATCCCGAAGTTTCCGGCCGTCTTTGATCACCTGTGTGAACTGTCCGTTCGTATCCGTAATCTTGTACTCGTCTCCGTTCATTCGTTACCTCCGTCGAGTTTCGCTACCGCCGAGAACGCCTGTCGGCGAACCGGGTCGGCGTTCGTCGTGTCGATCAGCCGGTCGAGTCGCTCTCTCGTTCGCTCGTCGCCGATCTGTCCGAGGGCGAAGACCGCCTTTGCCCGTGCGTTTTCGTTGCGTCTCTCGTCGAGTGCGAACGTCAACAGGCGCTGTTCGGCTGCTGTGTCCCCGATCGAGACGAGACTCGTGACCGCGACCTGTGCGGTGAGTCCGTCGTCGTCATCGAGGAGTGAGATCAGACCATCGACGACGCGCCGTTTCCGAGCGGGACCAGTGAGCTGGCCGAGTAGCCACGCTGCATTGCGTTTTTGGACCGAGCGATCGCCGGATTCGAGGATCTCGATCAGCGGATCGAGCACGCTCGGATCGTCGGTCGCAGAAAGCGTCTCCGACACTGCCTCGCGTATCGCGTGGCTTCGTTCGGCCGGCGCACCGGAGAGCAGCTCGACGACCGAAAGCACCGCCGCCCGCCGAACGAGCGGACTCGGATCGGCGGTCGCCTCCGCCAGCGCGGCGACCGGTTCGGGGCGACCGGACTCGCCCAGCGCGCTGACGACGATATATCTGACCGTCTCGCTCGAATCGTCGATCCGATCGAGGAGTACAGAGAGCGCACTGTCGGTCGCGATCCGGCCTAATGCCACCGCGGCCTCGCGTCGAACGTCCGCGGACTCGTCATCGAATCGTGCTTCGAGCGGGACGATCGCCTGCGGATGTCCGAGCGAGCCACACGCGCGGGCGACTCGCTCGCGAACTCGGGGATCGGAGTCCGAAAGCGCGTGGGTGAGTACCGAAACCGCTCTCGGTTCGTCGAGATGGGCAAGCGCGCTCGCCGCCGCCATCCGTATCTCGGGCTGCGGGGAATCGAGAACGGCGGCGATATCGTCCACGGCGACCCAGTCAGCCCCCGACGCTCGCTCGAAGGACGCGATCCGCTCCATACACGCGAAGACGGCCTCGATCCCGATCGCGTCGAGGCTATCGACCGCTGCGGCCCGAACGACCGGCGAGTCGTCCGTGTCGACGCTCTCGATCAACGCCTCCGTGACCTGCTCGCCCTCGAACGCCCCGAGTAAGCGCGCAGCACGTTCCCGGACGGTCTCGTTTCCACTGCGAGCGAGATACCCAACGAGTGCGTCCAGATCGCCGTCTTTTTCTGCTTGATACAGCGACATTTATTCCAACCTGTATATTCGCAGTCGGTTATCGACCGCCGAAAGGCGATCGGCACACGTACGCGGAACTGTTTCCGTCTTTCCGATCGCCAGATATCCGTCTGGGGAGAGCGAGTCCAGTACCGTATCGACGACCGTGGCTTTGTATGCGGTGTCGATGTAGATCAACAGGTTGCGACAGAGCGCGAGATCGATTCCCGATTTCGGCTCGTCGCGAAGCAGATCGTGGCGCTCGAAACGGACATGCTCTTTGACCCGATCACGAACCGTAAACCGGTTTTCCTCGCGTTCGAGATACGGTTCGTACTCGCTGAGGAGGGACAGCTCTCCTTCGATGTCTCGAGTCCGAGACGCGGAGTAGACACCCGCACGAGCGATATCCAGCGCCGGCTCGCTGATGTCCGTCGCGAGCACCTCGAATTTTCGACTACTGATCTCCGGATCGTCGAGCGCGAGCATCGCAAGCGAGTAGGGTTCCCTGCCATCCGCACACGGCGCACTCCAGACGCGGGTCGGACCCGGATTTTCACTGATCGTCCGAAGAACGGTTCGAAGCTCCTCCCAGACCGCTGGATTACGGAAGAAGCCGGTGACGTTGATCGACAGGGAGTCGAGCAGCGCTTTGCGTTCTTCCGGATCCGTTCGAAGGCGCTCAGTGTAGGTTTCGTACTCGTCGGTGTCGACACGCCGCATCCGGGCGGCGATCCGCCGTTCGAGATACGCGTCGTTGTAGTGTGAGGACTCGAAGCCGAGATCGGTTTCGAGGTGGGCCAACAACTGATCGAACGGGGTGGTGGTTCGTGACATGATTAGAGGGTTCTGACATCGAGGATCGGGACGATCTTGCCATCGCCGAGGACCGCAGTGCCGCCGAGTCCGGCCGTAGCGCTGAGAACGCCATCAAGCGGTTTGACGACGACCTCCTCTTGACGGCGTACGTCATCACACCGGAGCGCTGCCGCCCGTTCCGTACTCCGGGTTCGAACGAGCATCTCTCCGACAGAGCCTCCCTCGACCCCGAGCACCTCGCCCAGATCGATTACGGGGTAGATCTCGTCGTC